>NZ_CEXQWX010000219.1:0-8456 GCF_982718395.1 Carboxylicivirga sp. | reverse complement strand
TTTGCTAAGCCTCCCCAATATGCCTGAGCATTCATCAATACATTTGTTGGATTTCCATCTGCATCAACGCCTGAAACTTCAATTCCATTTTCGCGGTGTTCTAAAGTATTTTCAGTAATACCTTTAGCAGTTAATGCACCTTTAGTTGCATTCATTACATCTCCACCAATTTTTCCATCAATCAATGCTCTAACATTAAAACGCTTAATTGAGAAAGTGTTTAACCATCCGAAAGTTGCATCAGGCGTAAAGTTACCTAACTCAACCCGCTCATTTCCTGGCAGGAAGCCATTATTACCAAGTTGATATTCTCCATCTACTTTATCCGGCATACCCATGATCACACCATAACCGTTTTTACCTTTATTGGCTACAATCTGTACACCACCTACAATATTGCCCAAATCTGCTAATACCTGAGTATCCAGACCTTCAGCCAGTTCCTTCACTTCAGTAGTATTTTTTGCCAATGTCAGCGTTGTTTCCCATTCAAAAGAACCAGTTCTAACAGGTACACCTCCAAGTGACATCTCAAAACCGCTGTTTACAACGTCACCACCATTCAAATATTTGTTTACATATCCGGTTGCTGATGATACTTTAGTTGTGAATAACTGATTTTTGGTTGATTGAGAATAGTAATTAAAATCAGCAAATAAACGACTATTAAATGCTCTGAAATCAACACCAAATTCAATAGAACCTGTTCTTTCAGGCTTCAAATCTGGTACACCAGGAGTTCCATCAACATCCATTAATGGAATACCGTTATGATCTAATAGTGGATTAACCCCAAATGTTGTTGCAAGACGGTATGGATCAGAATCATTACCTACCTCAGCGTAACCAATGCGAACTTTTAGTAGGTTTATGTTATCCATTTCAACCACTTCATTAATTAGAATACTTGTCGAAACAGCCGGATAGAAATATGAGCGGTTTTCTTTTGGAAGTGTTGAACTCCAATCATTACGGAAAGAAGCATCTAAATATAAGAAGTTCCTGTAACCTAAGTTAAGTGTTGCATAGGCAGAATTAACCTGCTTCTCGTAAATATTATAACTCGCGTTTTTGTTTAAATAGTTTTGAATATTCCAGAAACCATTTGAAATAACATCATCACCCCTGTTATAAGTTACCTGACTTTGGTTTTTCATGATGTTACCACCCAAATTAAGACCAAAATCTAATTCTCCAAACCTCTTATTATAACTTAAAAGTGCATCAATATTTGTTTCACGACGTTTGTACTGATTCATAATCCACTGACCAGTACTGTTCTGTTTGTGACCAATATTATATCGTTCCTCAATTGAATTGTCAGTATAATCAGTACCAGCTCTTACAAAACCGGACAAATTTTCCGTCAGATCAAAGTCTAATTTAACGAAACCAATCAAACGATCCTTTTTATTAATCATATCGTCATGAAGCGTTGTCCAATACGGATTCATTTGCGTTCCTATAAATGGATCATTTGGTGTATTGTTATAGTTATACTTCTTAAGTTCGTTAAGCTCTGTATTACGAGGTAAAGTAAATAAGCCATAAATAGCATTACTACTACCTTCTCCTAACCAGGTTCCTCCTTCAATTTCCTGGTTGATATAATTAGCTTTCGCATCAACGCGCAACCATTTTGCCAGTTCATACTGCGTTCTGATATTAAAATTGTGACGGTGTTGCTCATTACCTGGAACAATACCATTTCCATACAAATTAGTATATGAAAAACGTGATGAACCTTTGTCACTTCCTTTAGTCAGTGCAATGGTATTTGTGGATTTAAATCCGGTTTCAAAGAAATCTTTAATATTATCCGGTTGTGGTGAATAAGTTAGATTTTCCTGGAAACCACTCCATGATGGTAAACTCTGACCTTCCATTACGGGCCCCCAGCTATCATCAGTAACTGTTGTTGAATAAGTTGGAACATTGTTTACATAGCTACCTTGACCATATTTATTCTGAACTTTTGGTAAATATTGATCTGTAACAACATCAAACATATTAGAACTTGAAATCTCAACACCCAAGCCTTGACCTTTAGTGCCTGATTTAGTAGTTATAATAATAGCACCATTTTGAGCGCGAGAACCATATAAAGCAGCAGCATTAGGCCCTTTAAGAACAGTTACACTTTCAATATCATCAGGGTTAATATCCATTGATCCTGAACCAAAGTCTTTCCTATCCCAAACACCACTTGCATCTTCTACAGTAGAATTATTTACAGGCACTCCATCAACTACATAAAGTGGTTGATTATTACCTGAGATAGAGCTATTACCTCGAAGAACAACACGATTAGACGAACCTAAACCACCTTGCGAGGATCCTAAGTCTAACCCTGCAACTTTACCTTGCATAGAACTTAATACATCACTACCGGCAGCAGCTTGTATTTCTTCACTATCAACTTTTGACACACCATAACCTAAGGATTTCTCCTCACGTTTAATGCCTAAGGCAGTTACTACGACCCCTTCCATTTCAATGGCATCCGGCTCTAAGGTAATATTTACTGTAGTTTGACCACCAACAGTTATTTCCTGAGTTTTCATACCAACAAATGAGAAAGCAACTACAGCACCGGATGGAGCTGTTATAGTGTAGTTACCGTCTATATCAGTAATGGTACCATTGGTTGTACCTTTCTGTATTACGGAAGCACCCGGTATTGGCATTCCGTCTTCGGTACCTGTTACTGTACCGCTAATAGTCACATCCTGGGCAAAGGCTATACCTACTGATAAAAGTAGCATAACCACTCCCATGAGTCCTCTCTGAAACCAGTTAAATCTTCTTTTCATAAAGAATTTGATTTTGGAATTAGTTAACATGTTATTTAAATAAATGTGAGAAGTAGCAACAGTGTTAGCATAAGTATTAAAAGCACGATAAGAACGCTTCGTATTAATAAATACCGGCGTGCTTCAAGCTTTATACCCGATGGTTTATCTCTATTGCTTATTGTCAATTTCATACAGGCAAATCTATCTGACACTTACGTGGAAGAGTTAAACCAATGTTGTAAATGATAGAACTTTTAACGGTGTAGTTGTACAATTGTGTCAGCATTGTACTATTGTTGTATTTTACTAATAATAAGACTTTAAAAGGTGTTTACCACGACGAGTGTTGATCACATATTTCAATGGTTCAAGAAGGAATTTTAATATATGTATTAGATAAATTAAGTATACCAAATTCAATTCTGAAGCTCGTTTATTAATTCAACCTATATATTATCTAAGCACATTATACATTCACAATTTTAGCAGATGATTACCTACACCAATTAACAATGTTTCTTAGATTGAAAAGACTCTTGGTAAATTATTCATGAGAGCGCTTATTTCTATATAGCACGTAAATCCTCTCGCTTTGTTAACGGAAGTTAAACCTTAGGCATCTCATATTCAATTACTATTGCATTTCCCTTAGTTAAAAACTCATTAATGTATAAAAATGTTAATCGTCGGAAACGCTTCCGCAAAAAGAAAGCGCTTTCGGTATCGTTCCCGTTAATTGATTCTTGCCTTGAAATAATGAGATGATTTATTTGCAAACAAATGTTAACAATAGTTACAAATAACTAATGGTTGATGTTGGTGTGATTTTCACTTCATTAACATTATTAATCTAAAAAATCTATGAAAAAATCTGTTATCGTTTTTTTCCTGTTGTTATCCTACCTGTGTGTGCATGCACAAAGCAGATCAATAACAGGACGTGTCACCGATGCCAATGATGATCCTATACCAGGCGTCAACGTATTGGTGAGAGGAACAACAAATGGCACCATTTCCGGATCTGATGGTGACTATTCGATTCACGCTAATGAAAATGATTCGTTGCAGTTTAGCTTTATCGGTATGCAAACTCAGGTAATAGCCGTTAAAAGTAAAAACGTGATAAATGTTATTTTACGCGAGGATGTTTCGCAATTTGGTGAAGTTACTGTGGTAGGCTTCGGTACTCAAAAGAAAGAAAGTGTAATGGCTTCTATTGAGACTGTAAAACCGGCTGAGCTGAAGGTTCCTTCAAGTAACTTATCTACAGCTTTGGCAGGCCGTATGTCTGGTTTAATTTCTTATCAGAGAACGGGTGAACCTGGTGAAGATGACGCCTCTTTCTTTATTCGGGGTGTCACTTCATTTAGTTATGCAGCCGGACCACTCATTTTGATTGATGGCGTTGAATCTACCACCCAAGACTTAGCAGCAATGCAACCTGATGACATTGAATCATTCTCAATTATGAAAGATGCTGCTGCAACAGCGGTATATGGAGCTCGTGGAGGTAATGGTGTAATCTTGATTAAAACCAAAAGTGGTACTGAAGGTAAGCTAAAGGTTAATGTGCGCCATGAGCAATCATTTAGTACAGCAACACAAAGAGTTGAATTGGCCGATCCAATTGAATACATGGAATTGCACAATGAGGCCACACTTTCACGAGATCCATTAGCGGCTCGTTATTACAGCTTAGAAAAAATTGATAATACCAAACAAGGTGTTAACCCTTATGTATATCCAGCTAATGATTGGTATAGAATGTTATTTAACGACTGGGTACGTAACTCCAGAACTAACTTTAGCTTAAGTGGAGGATCACCAAAAGTTAAGTATTACTTAGCAGGTACATTTAACGAGGATAATGGTAACTTAAAAGTTGCTGATGTCAATGACTTTAATAATAACATTAAAATCAAAAACTACATTCTTCGTTCAAACATCGATTTGAAACTAACGAAAACCACAGATGCTACAATTCGGTTCGTTGGTAATTTCAAAGATTATACTGGTCCACTGGAAGGCGGTAGTGCAATGTATCAAATGGTATTACATACGGATCCGGTTGCATATCCTGCTTATTTTGAAAAACACCACAGTGAATCCGAAAGAGATCACATACTTTTTGGAAACGACCCATATGTGGATTTTGACAACCCATACGCTGAATTAGTAAAGGGTTACAAAGAGTATGACCAAACAAGCATTAAAACACAAATTGAAATTAATCAGGATCTTGGTTTCTTAATGGAAGGTCTAACTGCACGAGCGTTATTCGCCACTGACCGCTACTCATATTTTGATGCTAAACGTCAATATGAACCCTACTATTACTATGTACAGCCAGGCAGTTATAACATACATGATGACACATTTATTCTAATGCCTAAAAATCCGGATGACGGAACAGAATGGCTTAATTATCAACCATCCGATCAACAAACAACAACTAAAAACTACTATGAGTTATCGACCAATTATCTGCGAACATTCGGCGGCAAACATGATATTAGTGCCATGCTTGTTGCAACGCGCAGTGAATACATTGAACCAGGTAGTAACCTGATAGCTTCACTGCCACATAGAAATATTGGTTATGCCGGTCGTTTCACTTACGGTTTGTCAAAAAAATACTTCACTGAATTTAATTTTGGATTAAATGGAAGTGAACGATTTGCTCAAAAAAACAGGTGGGGTTTCTTTCCTTCAATTGGTTTAGGTTATCTAATATCCAATGAAGACTGGTGGGGCGGTCTTTTAAGAAGTGTCTTTACATCGCTTAAGTTGAAAGCTACCTATGGTTTATCCGGTACCGATGCCATTGGTTCAGAAACTGACAGGTTCTTTTATCTCTCAAACATTAATCTTGATGAATCTGCAAAAGGCTACGCATGGGGAGAATTTGGTGACGTTTATTCTACAGGAGTTGCCATGTCAAGATATCCTAATGATGAAATAACATGGGAAACCAGCCGGAAAATGAATCTGGGTATTGAAGCTGATATATTCAGAGATTTTCATTTAATGGCTGATTACTATACAGAACATCGAACCGATATATTGATGAGTCGGGTCAATGTACCATCCACTATGGGACTGTTAACTACACCGGTCGCAAATGTTGGTGAAGCCAAGGGCTATGGTGTTGATGTTTCATTAGACTACAATCACTCCTGGGCCAGTGGCTTATGGTTGAGTCTGCGCGGTAATTTCACCTATGCTGTGAGTGAGTTTGAATATTATGAAGATGTTAATCGCGAACAAACACCATGGCTTGACAAAACAGGTCAACCAACAAAACAAAGCTGGGGATATATAGCTGAAAGACTATTTGTTGATGAAGCAGATGTTGCTAACAGTCCTCAGCAATTATTTAGTGATTACGGTCCGGGGGATATCAAATATCGGGATATTAATGGTGATGGTAAGATTACATTTGATGATCAGGTTCCCATTGGACATCCAACACATCCTGAAATTATTTATGGATTTGGTTTCAGTGCAGGATTTAAGGGTTTTGATGTATCATGTTTCTTCCAGGGCCTGGCTAATGAGAGTTTTTTCATTAACGCAAGTGCCATTCAACCGTTTGTTACTGGTGGATATGAAATTAAAGACAATGTTTATCGATATGGTAAAAACGCCTTGTTAGATGTCATTGCAAACGATCACTGGTCTGCCGATAATCCTGATCCCTATGCATTTTGGCCAAAACTAACTGATGAACGTAACATCAACAACGAAGTCAGAAGTACCTGGTGGATGAGAGATGGTGCATTTTTACGATTAAAATCTCTGGAGGTAGGTTATACAATTCCTTATTCAGTCACTCAAAAAGTCAGACTTAATAATGTGCGTTTCTATGCAACCGGTTCTAACCTGCTAACATTTAGCAATTTTAAGATGTGGGACCCGGAGATGGCTGATAATGGTTTTGGCTATCCGATACAGAAGGTTTTTAATGTTGGTGTTCAAATAGGATTATAATTATGAAGAAGCATATTTTAATATTATTAGTAAGCTATTTGGCTTTTGGCTGTCAAGATTATCTTGACGTTGTGCCTGATAATGTGGCGACTTTAGATCATGCATTTAAAGATCGCACTACGACGATGAAATATTTAGCAACCTGCTATAGTTACATTCCCTTCTTTGATCAACTGAGAAGTAATGTCAATCAAGCGGCAAGCGATGAATTTTATGTAGATCCTAATCCGTTTTATGGTGATATAAGTAACCAGTATGGTACGCTTTACAGGAAAGGCTTACAAACAGCCGATGCTCCATACTTTTCGGTATGGGACAACATGTATGATGGAATCAGGGATTGTAACATATTTATTGACCGCGTACCGGATGTAACAGCCGATCTTCCTGAACATGAAAAAAGACAGTGGATTGCAGAAGTAAAAGTGCTTAAAGCATTTTATCATTTTAACTTAATGCGAAACTACGGACCAATTCCTGTGATAAGAGAAAACTTAGCAGTTGATGTACCAATTGAGGAGATGAGAGTTTACAGAGAGCCGATTGATGATGTTGTTGAATATTTAGTAGCACTCATTGATGAGGCGATGCCCGACTTACCACTTAATGCAGAGAATGTTTCAACCGACTTAGGGCACATAAATCAGGTGGTGGCTGCAACAATAAAGGCTGAAATTCTGCTTACTTCAGCAAGTCCATTGTATAATGGTAATGACTCCTATACAGGTTTTACCAACCCCGATGGAACACAATTGGTGAGCACTACTTATAGTCAGGAAAAATGGACGAAAGCAGCGCAAGCAAGTAAGACTGCCCTTGATCTTGCATTGGATGCCGGACACCAGTTTTATCAAATATTTGATTACACAGATATTTCCGATACCACAAGGATAATTTTGAATCGAAAGCAGTGCGTAATGGAACGTTGGAATAAGGAACAAATATTCGCACGTTTTACGTATAGTACGTATAATGTACAAACGGTCACTCCATATTTTCACAAAAACTTCCATGATTTTGCACCATTTGAAACCTTTATCGCTCCAACTTTAGCAACCACTGAATTTTTCTACAGTAAAAACGGAGTGCCAATTGATGAAGATAAAACATACGATTATCAGAATCGATTTAAGATTGGATTTGTACCTGCTGACCATACTTATTATGCATTGCCGAACTATGAAACAATGCAAATACACATGAATCGTGAAGCACGCTATTATGCAAACTTAGCATTTGACGGATGCAGGTGGTTTGGAAATGGGCGCTACAAGGAAATAGGACGAGGAAGCAATGCCGATGAAGAAAGCTATATTTTCAGAATGAAAGCGAAAGAGAATATGGGTAAAGTTGCAAGTATTCGTAATTCTCCCACCGGCCTATATTGTAGAAAACTGGTGCATGTAAAATCGGTTTACAATGATGCAAACAGCAGAGTGACTTATAGCGGTACATTTGCTGCATACAGGTTGGCAGAATTATACTTAATGTATGCCGAAGCTTTAAATGAAAGTTTAGTTGCGCCAACTGAAGAGGTCTATGCAGCAGTTGATGCAGTTCGAGCTGAAGCAGGATTAAATGGTGTTATTGAAAGTTGGACTAACTTCAGTAAGTTTCCTGATAAGGTCACAACTAAAGAAGGAATGCGCGAAATCATTCAGCATGAGCGTA
>NZ_CEXQWX010000218.1:0-8525 GCF_982718395.1 Carboxylicivirga sp. | reverse complement strand
TCTGACTGCTTAGGTGTATCAAAATTCAGAATATCTGCCATAGTTGGCATTATATCCCAAAAAGCGCTTGGATGATCTGATACAGAACCCGCTTTGATCACTTTTGGCCATTTTACCACAAAAGGAGCCCGTATACCACCTTCATACAGGTCACGTTTATGACCTCTTAAAGGACCGTTTGAATCCCAAAAACGAGGGTCGTGGCCTCCCTCCAGATGCGAACCATTATCACTGGTGAACATCACTATCGTATTTTCATCAACTCCCAGTTCTTTCAGAAGCATCATTATTTCACCGACCTGATTGTCTAAATGCTTCATCATGGCTGCAAATCCAGCTATTGGGTTTATAACAGGCGGACAAAGTTCACCTGGTCCGGCACCATATCTGCCAATCTTCTCTTCAAATTGAGGAAATTGTTTGCGCCATTTATCATGCAAATGCTTAGGCGCATGCATTGCGGCATGAGGTATTGCAGTTGGTATGTAACAGAAAAACGGTTTATCATTCTTAACGCTGGACTTAATAAAGTCAAAAGCATCATTCATAATTAAGTCATGAATATAAGTACCTGAATCTAAAGGAATCTCTTTTCCATCTCTCACAATAGAAGATGGATAATAGGTATGCGCAATCATCTGGCTTTTCCACCCGGTAAAGTGATCGAAGCCATGCGTCAAAGGATTTTCATTTCCTGGATTACAAGTAATTCCAAGTCCCCATTTTCCATAAGCACCTGTTGCGTACCCTGCATTTTTAAATAAACGAGGAAGGGTAATCATCGTCGAATCCAATGCCCCTAACCCTTCAGTTCCCATGTTTCCTCGACAATGTACATGTCCGGAATGTTGGCCCGTCATTAAAACAGCTCTTGAAGGTGAGCATACTGTATTACCTGAATAATGATTTGTAAACCTTATTCCCTCCCTGGCAATATTATCAATATTGGGAGTTGATAATTTCTTTTGTCCATAGCACGACAAATCTCCATAACCCAGATCATCGGCAAGGATATATATTACATTGGGAAATTCTTCTTTCTCCTGTTTACATGAAACGATTAATAAAAACGTACTAATTGCCAGGAATTTGATATAATTTTTCATCATAACTTTCTTAAAAGAACAAACTATAAGCTTTATCTAAACTACTCATTTATAATTTTTACAACCATCCCTGGAACGGAAATGTCACCTGAATCATTCTCACTTGTTCCAATTTCATCAATTAGTTTACCTGGAATGGTAACACTAGCACTTCGAATAGAGACCTGATTAGTAATATTAATAGCCTTATTTGACAGCAAGTCCTGTGCATAAATCACAATATCTTCTGGCAAACGTTTACCAAAGTTCAAAGTCAATGACTTATAATGTCCAAATATCCCGATTGGATAATTAACCGTTGCTTCTTTAAGTGTAATATCCGCTTTGGGCTCAATCCAACTATTTTCTGGAGTTACTCGTCCCTCAGTTGTGATTGCTACTGCTCCATTTGGAAATTTTGAAGCCATTACATATGGAGCTAAATCATTGCTTCTTACTTCCGGAAGAGCAATATTCCTGGCCATAACGGCCGGAGCACTCTGACGCACCATCTTTCCGTGTGAAGCTACATACCACGTGTGCTCTTTCTGAAATTCAATGCTGTCAATCAGGTTGTTTGAAGAATAATTATAATCTCCGTAGCCAGCCTTCATCGGAGGTGCAATTCTTTGCCATATGGCCAATCGATCCATTTCGTTTAAGCGCTTATCCACTCGGCGATCACCAGCGATCTGCGCATGAAAATCCTTCCCATTATACATTCTGGGTGTATTCATAGGATGACGCTTAACTCCAACAGTCAGTCCTAAAGCTGCTGCAATATTACAATCATCTTGAATATTTAATAATGCAGTATATTCGGACTTCCCAGCTGTATATGCAAGAATATCGTGTACACGCCCTAAAGTTACAGTGCTTACCAATAATGGAGCTGCATCGTAAGTACGAAAAACATCTGTGTTTTTAATTACATCAAAAGATTTTATTGCCTTTTTAGATGTTTTATTTAATGTTGTCCCTGCATTTGATTGTAATGTTTGCTGTACCTGTTCTGTAACACTATATACTGAAGGGTAGTAATCTAATCCTTGAACATCCCACTTGGAATTTAATGGTCCGGTTCCGGTTATGTGCTCTAAAACCAACTCAGGATAAATCTCGTCCCTTATCTGAGTTGCATAGTAATGACCTATATCTCCTCCATCAATCTTCCAGTATTCGATTCCTGCATACTTGCTCCACTCTACCAATTGATGCATATACTCTTTTGTTGGATTACCACGATACCATAAACCAAGACCTTTCCAACCAAGTGCCTTAATATCGTTATTCATTTGTTTAATGCGGTCTTTGGGCTCCAAGTGAGCATATTTAGGAAAATCCAATGTATCCATAATACCCGTAAAGAAGGTATTATTTTTGATACGTTTATTTTGCCACCCATGGTCTATTAAAAAGTAGTAATCGCTTCTGGTTTTGGGTAAAATAACAACAGCCATACCATCTTTCCCAAACACACTTTCTTGAGTCAATTCATTACGAGCCGCACTATTGGTGTAAACATTTTTAGAGTCTGGATTATCGACCTTTTCACCTTTTTTTATTAAGTAATTCTGCCAATACCAGGTACACCAATAATTTGGCGAAGTTCCGGAAGATTGAGGAACTAAGTTTGGTGAATTGTTATTCGATGTACACCCCAATAAAAGCAGAATGCAAATTAGAGTTGTTATTCCTGTTTTTATTAAAACCTTGAGTAACCTTTCCCTTTTATGCACTTTTTTATCGATTTGCATTTTAATTTTAGTTTCAATTAGTAAGACTGGTTAAAAGATAAAACAATGGAAAAGTATATCATTTTTTTATACTAATTAACTGAACACTCATATTTTACCCATTAGTCCACCAATTTTCAACAATAATCCAATATTGATTTACTTTGGATAATATACCCACCTGAATACTTCCATGAAAAATGATGATAAAGTCAGAGTGCTGCTAATATAAAATGCATCTAAAACAGATTGAAGAAGGTACAATAGTTTGCTATTTGACCAATCACTATGCCACCTCCCTATCCTTTTAAGTTACCTCTATATTCTGATGCTGTTTTTTCCGTTATCTTCTTAAAAATCCTGCTGAAGTACTTATTATCCTCATATCCAACCTGATTTGCAATTTCCTTAATCGATAAATCTGTTTTTTCGAGAAGGATACAGGCTTTAGAGATTCTTTGCTTAATGATAAATTCATTGGGTGATAATCCTGTTAAGGCCCTGGTTTTCTTAAATAAAGCTGACCTACTCATTCCAATATCTTTAGCCATCCCCTCAATGCTTAGCGAATTTTCGGAAAGTCTTGAATCAATATATTCATTTATTTTCTGGATGAACTGTTCATCCGCAACTGAATGTGCTAAGTCAGTAAAGTCTGCCTTAATTCGTTTCTGAAATTGCTCTTTTATTTGCTTTCGAAGGAGCATCAGATTTTTAATTTGACTATCCAGAATATTGATTTCAAAAGGCTTTTGAAAATATATATCAGCTCCAATGTTCAAACCTTCCAAATGATTTCTCTCACCAGACTTAGCTGTTAAAAGTATGACTGGAATATGCGAAATCTCAACATTCGACTTAACTCGTTTACAAAACTCAAAGCCATCCATGACCGGCATCATCACATCAGATACAATAACATCCGGCATAATGTTTTTAACCATATTCAAGGCCTCATTTCCATTACTTGCAACATAGCAGTTGAATCGATTCTTAAAATAACCAAACAGATACTCTTGTAAATCCCTATCGTCCTCGACAATGAGCATTCTATAACTGTTATTTCCTGTTTCTTTTGAGTCCTTTGTTACTGCAGTAATCCCTTCTGTAATTATACTTTTATCAGGCTTTTTCTTAATATTTGGAATTTGCACACGAAAAATAGTACCAGAGGGTTTATTATCATGAACACTGATAATTCCACTATGCTGTGATACAATTTCTTTACAGTAAGCTAAACCAATACCTGAAGAGTTTTTAGATTGCTGACTGTGGTAATGGCGATCAAATACTTTAGTTTTTTCATCTTTCGGAATGCTTTTACCAAAATTCTCAACCTGCAAAATCAACTCTTTTTCACTTTCACACAATCGGATGGTGACATCACCTCGCTTTTCTCCATGTTTAATCGCATTGGAAACAAGGTTACAAATTAAGTCTTCAAGATATTCTGGTGAGCCTAATATTTCAGAATTATTTATCTGAGATATAAATTGAATTTGTGACTCATCTTGCTTCAACTCACTTGCAAACAGCTCAATTACTTTTGAGCAGATCATTGCTAAATCCACCACTTGCCTTGTAAATTCGATGGCTTTATTATCGGTTTCAATCTTAACACTTTTATTGATCAGCACTTGTAATCTGTCAACTGCGCGATTAACAAAGACTAATTCCGATTTTAATTGATCCTGTGTTACATCGGATTGCGACAATAACCTCTTGACGGGCGCAACAATTAATGAGAGGGGTGTCTTAAATTCATGTGCTAAATTGACATATAACCGCTCCTTATATGTCGCCATTTCATATTGTTGATGTCGTATCTCTTCTTCCCTTTTTCTATTTGCTTTCTTTCGTTCCCGTAGCAACATTATTCTCCAAAGCAAAGCAATACTCAATAGCGATAATATGATCATTGTTACATAAAATAAGCTAGACTTCCACCATGCCTTATCGATAGTAATTTTCAGCTTCTTAAAATGATCCGACCAAACACCATCTCTATCCGTTGCTCTAACCAATAGATTGTAATCCCCGGATGGTAAGTTTGTATACCTTATTGTTTTCTGATTCGCTCTTAAGTAATTCCATTTCTCTGATAGACCTTCTAATTTATATGCATAATAAGTGTTCCACTTCTCCGTAAGTTCAGTAGAAAAAATCTCTATTTCAATATTGTTTTCATCATGCGTTAATTGCAGGTGTTCTATATCATTCACATAAACACCTTTATAGTCTTGACTCTTCTCTTCCAAGGTACGATGGTTGATCTTTACATTAGAAAAAAACACATTTACAACTGGCTTTACATTAACTTCATCAACAATATTCATTTTAAGAACTTCTTCTTCTCCCCAGAAGAAATAATCAATACCATGCTGGATGGCTTTTTTACCAAAAAACTTAACCGGGAGTGAATTGTATTTTATTATCCTAATATCTGATCGATCGCCAGCGAAATGTAAAATTCCCCTGTCATAAGTAGCCCAACAATCTCCTTTCTTATCTATAATCAGTTCACTTAATCGGTAAATTTCTTTGTCCGGGAATACATACTCTCGTACTTTTTTTTGCTCTAAGTCAATTTGTACAAGCCCCTGAGAATCTGATACCCAAATGAGACTATCATTGGCAGCATTAATCTTCCAAATTTTACTTCCCCTTCTAACTGCAAATTCTGTATTTATAAATTCATGGTGATCTGAATCAACGCTTATTTTTAGTATTTGCTTTTGTGTGCCAAGGAGAATTTCATCGTTATGCAAAGCACTGATTGTTAATATAGAAAATTTCAGATTGGATAAATCAATCTCTTTAAGCTTTTTATAAAAACCATCGTCTAACTTAAAAATTAACAATTGGTTATTGTCTGATAAAGCAAACAAGTACAGCCCTGAGACATCAATCATCTTTATTTCTGACTGATCCAGTATAACTTGTTTGAGTGAACCGTTCTTAGTTAAGTAAATCAATCCCTTATCCGTGTATAGTATTAAGCATCCTTGTTGATCAAGAATTCCAAACTTAGCTTTAGAATCCTTGCAGAAAACTTCTGCCGTTGAATTATAAGAACTGGCTTTGAGAACCTGACCATCCTGATCTATCAGGTATATAAACTCATCTGTATGGCCAATAATACTCTTAATGTCATTAGCTTCAAGATCTGCAAAAGTGTTTAGCTTTTCAAACCGTTTATTACTTAATTTAAAGTAACACAAACCTGCATTTGTACCAATCCAGGTTTTGTTTCCATCAGCTAACAGAGATTTAACTTCAGGACCTGGCAAAGTGTTTTTTACTCCTTCAATGAACCCCACTTTTTGCTGTAGCTTAAATTCTTTGTCAAATACAAACATACCGTTATCTGTTCCGCACCAATATTGATTATTGAATGTCGTTAAACAATTAACTAAGGGGAGTTCAAGGTCTAAAGAATACTTTCTTATTAAATCAAAGGAATTATTATAAATACGTATTTCTTTAGCTCCATATAGATACAATTGACCATTCAAATTACTTGCAAAGCCAACATCTTTATGGATTTGTTCTATATCATTCTCAAAAACTTTATACAAGATGTTGTTATGATGCAGTAATAGGTTACCCCCAAACTCCATAATGGCAATCCTGTCACTTACATCAAATTTTATCTGATCATTTATTACAGATGAATTCCGGGATAATTGATCGTATTGATACACTCCATCACGTGTAATGTATACAATTAGATTATCATTGATAAGGAAATTCAAAATTCTGCTCTCTGCTTTAAACAGTTTCTCTTCTGATGTATCACTTTTGCAAACAAGTTTTCGGCCTTTGGCATAATATGCTTTCCCCTCTTCAAACTGAAGCTGAGATATCTTGTAAAACGTGCGGTTGGATTTGATGTTATAACCATCAAACGAGGCGTACCAGAAAGGTGTTACAATTAAAAGCTGACCATATTTATCCTTCTTGAGTTGAAATATTTCCCTGGAGTGCAGATCGTCAATAATAGGTATCTCGGTTAGCTTGATACCTGCATGAAACATCCTGGTATCAATGGACAAAACCTTATGAATTCCAATTACACATAGAAATAAAAGGATCAACATTTGCCTCATATCATAGCCATTAATAAATTGGGTTTATCGCTGCAATATTAGCTATTTTCTGATTTTCGTATGAAATTATCAGCCCAAATATGATACGATTATTTCGATTTATTATTTGAAAAGCCTGATTAGCTTTGAGATAGGAGCGTAACATTTGCTAATGCTATACAAAAAGAACGCTTTGAGCTAACTCTTATATTTTTATCCAGAGTCGGACAAAGCGTTCTTCCAGCTACCTATGAATTGATAATATTTTACAATTGGCTGTTTTTAACTAACTCGTAAATCTCTGAAACAGGAACAATCTGTTTTACCACCATCTGTGCTTCGTTTTCAGCTGCATTCAAAGCAAAAGTTGAAGATACCACACCTACAACTCTGCCATTATTATCCATTACCGGAGCACCACTGGAGCCTAAAGCAAAATCAGCTGTAATGCTCGCTCTCAGACTTTCTTTAACCGGTGATATATAATACCGGGTAACTTTACCATATGAGTAGGAATAATACTCCGTAAATGGGTGACTAATTAGGTGAACATCATGACTAATCGAGGCATCAGAAGAACTTATTTCTAATGGTTTCAAGGGCTTTCTAGTGTCAACTTTGAATATGGCTAAGTCCTTTTTCTCATCAATAGCATGAATTTTAGTAACCGGGAACACATTCCCTTTACAATCAACTGCAAACATGCCCAGGTATGTATTTTTATCGTCTTCTGTTTGAGCAAAAATATGATGATTACTCACGCATAATCCATCTTTACTTATAACAAAGCCACTTGATGTATTAGCATGAAAATTGGGACATTTATCACATAAATAAAGTTTGGCCATTATCAACACACCCTCTTTTTGTTTTTCATAGTCGAACGATTCATTTTTTGAAGCTTTAACCTTTTGTAAATCAAAGCTTCCACCTACATTTTTAAATAAATCCATGATACTTACTGCTTGACCATCCTCATACAGCTCTGAACATTTATTAATGACATAGTCCTTTATTTTACCATCATTTAAAACACCATCCTTGGTTGTTAATGGATTAGCACCTTTCTTTTCTCTTTGCTCCTGGGCAATCAAGGCCATATGAAGCAGTAAGCTAAAACATAAGACAATAAACATTTTTGAATTAACCCAATTAGTTGTAGTTCTTTGCATATTAAATCAGTTTATAAGTACATTACAACCATATTACCCATGAAACCTTTATTTAGGTGACAAGCAACCCTTAATTTCCGGATTAAAATCATAATCACTCGATTATGAATATTAATGATTAGATTCATTTTAGGATATATATAACTCACAATTCTAATGATCAGGTGACAAAAGCATAAAGAAAAAGCCGAATGATATATTGAACCATCCAGCTTAATTGAGGCATAGTCTGCTACCAACTACACCAAATCCACACATATTAACTTATTCGATCCATTCAAATTGTCCTAAATATCAAGGCTATTAAACAAGTCTATTAATCGAGGATCAGAAGGGCGGGGAGCTTCCTTTCTGACTATATTACCTTGCGGATCGATTAAAATAAAGCGTGGTACACCAGTTATGGAGTATTCTTTGATAAAAGTCGAATTATAATCTTTATCT
>NZ_CEXQWX010000217.1:0-8956 GCF_982718395.1 Carboxylicivirga sp. | reverse complement strand
TGATTTATGATGCACTCAATAAAGAAGGCATCCAGATACCTTTTCCTCAGCGAGACATTCATATTATCAGGAATGATGAGAAGGATGCAGATGGGAACATGAGATTGTAGGATATTGATATGATTCAAAACTTTAGTTCTAAGGATCGAATCTTTATAAGCAAACTGCCAATAAAGATTCGATCCTTTTACCCACAACATTTAATAGCTTTACACCTCACCTCGGTCCTCTCCTCAAAAGGAGAGGATGAGCGCACCTGGAAAGTGTTGTGATGAACTAACAAAGTCAGTTTTAATTGGTACGAAACGTTTCCTTCTCCTTCGAGGAGAAGGTTAGGATGAGGTGGTCAACAATTAAACTACTGCCTTCTGACTAAAAACTAACCAACTATTATGCATATCACTCTTAATTTAATTCAGAAAAGTTTATTTTCGGAACAAATTACTAAACAATGGAGCTTCTACAATCACTCATCGAACTTGACAAGGAATTACTTTTATATCTGAATAGCTTTCATAACGGTTACTGGGACAATTTCTTCTGGATGTTTACCAGTAAGGAAGTATGGCTTCCGCTTTACTTGACGATTGCTTATGTCATTTTTAAGAAACATGGTATCCGCGGTTTGGTAACTATGCTGGCTATTGGCTTATTGATTACTCTGTGTGATCAGATTTCGACCAATATATTTAAGAATGGCTTTGAACGCTTCAGACCTTCGCACGATGAGGGTTTGAAATACCTGGTACATCTGATTAATGGCAAACGAGGTGGCTTGTATGGCTTTGTATCCTCACACTCCACCAATTCATTCGGTTTAGCCATGTTTACTTCTCTGGTATTCAGAAACAGAACGTATGGTATTTTTATATTTATATGGGCCGCTATCAATGCTTATTCGCGTGTTTATATGGGAGTGCATTTTCCGGGAGATATTATCGGCGGATTCCTGTTGGGTATCATCCTCGGACGCATTGTTTATGAGATTTACCTGAGAGTACTACCACGATTCGTTGTTATATCGCACCATAACAAACGCATCCTGAAATCAGGCATTGCTGAGTCCTTTGGTAAAGATCCACGACTAATCTACTTTTCGATTATCATTATGACCGGGACTTTGTTAACAGCAGCTAAAGTGATGTTGAAGATTACGGGGTAGGCTTCATAATCTGTGAAATTTGTGTCATTTGTGGTTGATCTTTTGCAATACTAGTCACTTGACTAAATTGATTTAATGTATCGCACTTTCAGTGCTTTATCATTTTGTTATACTGATCGCAGGGCTTCACCCTGCGCTATTATGCATAGACCTTTCAGGCCAATTGTTTAGATTCATTAGTCAGTGTCCTGTAAGGACAATACATATTAGCATAGTCCGTAAGGGCTATGATTATATAAACATTGTCAATGAGGACTGTAAGTTCGGTACATATGTATTTTAACTTGGTTTTAACTATTATCTCGCATTAATACCAAAACAGAACAATTACCCCAAGAACGGCCAAAACTGCTCCGGCAACTTCTTTTAAGGATACTTTTTCTTTGAAGATTAATATGGCAGGCGGAATGATCAATACAGGCACAATCGACATTATGGTGGATGCCACACCTGTAGTCGTATATTTAATGGCTAAAAGCGAGAATGATACCCCCAGAAACGGACCAAAAAACGCCCCAATGGATATGCGTACCATGGCAGCGCCATAACTTAATGCTTTGATCACTCTTGGCCAGTGACCAGTAAAGATAAACAGTATTGCAAAGCCTATAGTGCCCGCAATCACGCGGATCATAGTGGCGGATGCCGGGTCGTAATCTCCCATTCCCAATTTGCTTAGCACCAAACCTAAGCCTTGTCCGGTAGCTCCTCCAAATGCGAGCAATACACCTTTTATGGGATATTTCACTTCAATGCGCTTCCCATTCGTCGGTTTACCCAATATAACCAATGAAATACCCGACATAGTTACAATCATTCCCAGTATATGAGCCGCAGTTAATTGCTCACCCAACAACAGCCATCCAAAGAAGGCTGCCAAAGGAGGTGACAAGGACATTACCAACATGGAAATGCGGGCACCTACCACCACAAAGGCCTGAAACAACAACAAATCGCCAATTACAAAGCCTACCAATCCACTCACCGAAAGCCAAAACCACTGGTAAGCATCCGCTCCCTCGGGAAAGAAATAACCAAAGCGGAAATACTGCAAAGTACCTAATAGTCCAATGGCCATCACCAGTCGTATAATATTAACGGACATGGAGCCCACCTTCTTACCGGCCGATTCAAACGAAAGTGAAGTAAATGTCCAGCATACTGCTGTTACCAATGCAGCTAATTCTCCCAGATGTGTATTAATAAATTGTGTCATAGGTTTATTGAATGCTGCAAATGTAGTAATAATAGATACGAGACATTAGACAAATGACACAAGATTCATTTGCATGACGCATAAAAATGGGTAGTAAATAGTGAGAGGTTAAAACCGGTAAGGCTGTAATCAGGAATAAGATATAAGTGATACCAAACCGCTCCCACACCCCTAAACTCGAAACTCTGAACCCGGAACGCAAAACTCTAAAATTTAACCCCTAACCTGAATAAACCAGAAAAGTATTAGGAAACAAATGACGCAAGTATCAAAACTATGGTCGAAAGCTGGAATTAGTTTCCTTTTTACTCACCAGCTGACATTTACATATCGCTTATAGTCAGCAGGTGAGGACAAACCTCGAACCCGGAACTCCGAACCCAAAACACTAAACACCAAACCCAAAACTCTGAACCCTGAACTCTAACCCTATTCACAAAAAAAGGAGCACCCACAGGCACTCCTTCATCTATTTCTTTAGTGATTAACTTACTCCCTTATGGTTACAGGTTTACTTTCCTCATCTTTCTTAAGTGAGTATTTCAATATGTAGAATCCGAATAAACCAGCTAAGATGGAACCTACGAAAATACCAATCTTGGCCTGATTTAATAGGTCGGCACTTTCTTTAAAACCAAGGCTCGCAATAAATATCGACATGGTAAAACCTATACCTCCAAGGAATGCCAAGCCCAGGAAGGACAACCATGATGAACGTTTAGGTTTAACTGCAATTCCTAATCGAACCGATAACCATGAGAAGAAGGTAATACCAATACCCTTACCAGCTACCAAACTAAAGGCGATAGCCAATGATAATGTGGTAAATACTTCTCCACTACCCTCACCATGATGGAAAATAGTTACACCTGCATTGGCCAAGGCAAATACCGGCAATACGAATAAACTGATAAAACCATGAAACTGGTGTTCGATAAATTGCAGTGGACTCTGTACCTTTTTCACACTGTATTCTACTTCGTTAATAGCATACAACTGATCATCGGTCAATACACGCTCATTCTCACTTTTTGGAACAGAATCAAAACGCGTTAATCCCGACTTGATACGTGCCAGAAATTCGTTGACATGCACCTTAGGACGAGCAGGAATTGTGAAGGCTATCAATACACCTGCAATGGTAGCGTGTAACCCAGTTCCCGGTCCGCTTACGCCCGACTGCAGGAACAAATACCAAATGATAAATCCTAAAAAGGTATATAATTTCAGGTCTTGAATATTCCTCAGGTTAGCTACGGTTAATATTACTAATAATATACCTGCAACCATCAGGTAAGTCCAATTTAAATCGCCACCATAGAACAAAGCAATAACCAAAACAGCTCCCAGATCGTCCACAATAGCCAATGCAGTCAGGAAGACCTTTAGTGACAAAGGAACCCGTTTTCCTAACAGAGATAATATACCTAATGAAAATGCGATATCAGTTGCCATAGGAATACCCCAGCCTTTTGCTGCCGTCCCTTCAAAACCAAAAGAGAAATAAAAAATAATTGGTACGACCATACCACCAATAGCTGCAAAAATTGGTAATGATGCCTGTTTAAACGAACTTAACTCACCGGCCAAAAATTCACGTTTGATTTCCAATCCAACCACGAAAAAGAAAATTGCCATTAAGCCATCATTAATCCAATGCATCAATCCCATCTCAACATTAAAAAGTTCTGATGATATCCCGAAAGGACTATGCCAGAAATGATGATAACTATCGTGATCTACATTTGCCCATACTACTGCAACCGCTGTTGCCATCATCAACAGGGCACTACCACTGGAAAAGAATTTAATAAATTGTTGAAGCGGATCGCCCAATCGACGTCTTCCGGTTCCACTTTGAATTTCACTCATTTGTTTTATTTATTTCCCTGGTTTATAAAATAATTCAGCTTGTGTTAGTTTATCAATTGTCCCTACATCAAACCATGCATCTTCATCAGGAACATGATATCCTTTTATTAAAAACTCTTTGGCCAGTTTCAGATAAGCTTCAATTATTGAAAAAGGCCTGACCTCACCCATCATCTCCAATAATTTCGGTTCAATGATATGCATTCCACTGAATGCTAAATCAACCTTATTATCTGACGGATACACTTCTATTTGTTCGTTTGTCTTTATGTTTTTCCAGCCGCACAACTGCATGCTTTCATCAAATTCTAAATAACGCGATGTGTTACGACTTTTGACCATTAAAGTTGCATCATTTTTATTTTGCCGATGCGAATATATGAAACTTTCTAGATTTGTAGATGTTATAATATCTACATTTCGAATAAAAATCGGCTCATTGGGAATGAATAGTGGTTTGGCATTTACTAATCCGCCACCAGTCTCCAATAACTGCCCCGACTCATCCGATATCACAACTTCAGTTTGCCAGTTAGTTTGCTTAACAAATTCTATAATTTGCCCGGCAAAATGATGAACATTCACAACAATTCGTTTAACGCTCAGCTCTTCCAGTTCTTTAATAGCATGCCACAAAAGGGGCTGACCATTGAAAGGTGCCAATGCTTTCGGTAAGTTATCGGTTAATGGTTTCAGTCGCGTACCCAACCCGGCAGCAAATATCATCGCATTCACTACTTAATTACTTTTTGAGGTTTGCACAATTTATTTTCTTTCTTCGATCCAATGCCACACTTTTTACACACATATTGGTGACTCTCCTTTACAATCGGGTTATTTAATTTCTCCGGATCTTTACACTTCTTCTTTCCCATAAATAATTATCGCTTCTTCATATCTTGCTCGACATGCTTTAAGTCAACATTTAACTTGTATTTATGTTGAAGGTGCGAAGCTAATTGTTCTGCACTATAGACCGATCGGTGCTGACCGCCGGTGCAACCAAAATTCACCATCAGGTTTTTGAAGCCGCGTGATATATATTTTTCCACCGATTTATCGACAATTGAAAAGACATCATTCAGAAAGTTGGCCATCTCCGGTTCTTTACCAAAGAAAGCTATGACCTCCTCATCCTTGCCTGTTTTTTCAGCATATTCAGGGTAACGTCCAGGATTATGAATGGCCCTGCAGTCGAATACAAAACCACCACCATTACCCGACACATCAACCGGAATACCACGTTTGTATGAAAAGCTACTGATCTTAACAGTTAGCAATTCATTACGTTGGCCAATGTTTTTCAATTCCTCCGATTCGGTCACATTTTTTAATGCCGCAAATAAGGTCGGTAATGCGATTCCCAGATCGACGGTATCTAATAAAAACTTCAGATTATTGATGGCATACGGGATGCTCTTCAGGAAGTGCTCTTTCTTTTCATAAAAGCCTCTGAAACCATAGGCACCCATAGCTTGCATGATACGAATTAGCACATATCCGTAATAATGCCGGATAAACTCAGTTTTATCGACGGCCTGATAAGCTCCCAGCTCTGTGACATAATACTCAAGCAACTCTTTTCTGATATCAACCGGGATATCTGCTTTAGCATCATATAATAAAGAAGCTAAATCATATTGCAATGCACCTTTACGCCCTCCCTGGTAATCGATAAACCAAGGTTCATCATCCACCACCATTACATTGCGCGATTGAAAATCACGGTATAAGAAGTAATCATGATCAACTTCCAGCAAAAAGTCAATCAGTCGATGATAATCATCTTCCAAGGCCTGCTCATCAAATGGCACACGTGCCAATTTCAGAAAGTAGTATTTAAAGTAATGCAGATCCCATAACATGGATTGTTTATCAAATGCCTGACGTGGATAGCATTTTGAATAATCTAAGCCTTCTCCACCTTTTATCTGGAAGCATATCAGCTTTTTAATTGTCTTTTTATAAAAGGTCAGCAACTCTTCAGGAAAGTCTTTCCCCTTGCGAATCCCTTGCAAAAAGCCGTAAAGTGTAATATCTCCAAGATCCTGCTGCAGGTAGACATTGTTCTTTATATCCGTTGCGTAGATTTCAGGTACAGATAATCCTTTTGACTTAAAGTGTTTTGAAAAATCAAGGAAAGCTCTATTCTCTTTTTGATCCGCATTATAGGCTCCCATAGCCGATTTAGTTCGCCCACTGATTCTATAGTATTCCCGATAAGAGCCTGAAGGAGGTAATGTGATAAATGAACGAGCCTCTTCCCCAGCCCATTCCTCAAACATTCCTATTAATATTGATTTTGTATTTGGTTCCAATTTATTTAGTCTTAAATGAGTTCAAACTTAAAAAATAGATGAAACAATTACCAGGACCACCACTACTATAAGCGATGGTAACATATTCATAATACGTATCTGTTTTATCTCCAATATATTTATTCCAAGGCCAACCAGCAAGATTCCTCCCACAGCTGTCAACTCATTAATAATATCATCGCCTATAAAATCCCCAAGCCAAAAAGCCAGCAAAGTGATGCCGCCCTGAAAAATTATCAGGGGTACTACCGACATGGTAACACCAAGCCCAAATACCGAAGCTAAAGCAATGGCCGAGAAACCATCCATCATGGCTTTGGTGTATAGAATTTGTGATCCCTTTCCTAAGCCTTCATCAATTGCACCAATAATAGTCATTGAGCCGATACAGTAGAGTAAAAAGGCTGTCAGCATACCTTCTGTAAACTTTGGATTTTTAAGCTTTAATTTTGTTTTAAGAGCTGTTGACAAACCTTCAACGGCTTTATCAAGGTTAAACAATTCACCAATAATAGTTCCGATAATCAAGCTAAAAACAATAACCAAAAGCATTTGTCCTTTTAAAGCCATATTAAGGCCAAGCACCAATGTAAACAATCCGATCGCCTGAAACACCCCTTTGGTGAGCTTATCAGGAATACGGTTGCCCAGATAGATTCCGATGGTACTTCCTATAACAACTGTTGCCGCATTAACAATGGTTCCGCCTAATAACATTGAATTGATATTAATATTGAACGTGTAAAAATAAAGGAATATCGATGAACCACGAAATCAGTCCATGCTTTTATCAATTATGCCATATTTAAGTTTTGTTGTGTTCGCTTTTTTTAATGACAAAACTCATATTTAAGCCATATCTTTTTCTCATTTAATCTCCTAATTTTGCTTGCAACCAAATAAAGAAACAATAATAACTTATTAAATCTGTATTATGACCGATAAGAAGATGACACCTGCAGATTACATCGCTCGTGAAGATAAGTTCGGAGCACATAATTACCATCCACTTCCAGTAGTGCTTGAAAAAGGCGAAGGCATACATGTTTGGGATGTTGAAGGCAAGCGTTATTTTGACTTCCTTTCTGCTTATTCTGCTGTTAACCAGGGACACTGTCACCCTAAAATCATTAATGCATTAACAGAGCAAGCTCAGCAGCTAACTTTAACCTCACGTGCTTTCTACAGCAGCGTTTTAGGTGAATTTGAAGAATACATGGCTAAGTACTTTGGTTTTGACAAGGTATTACCAATGAACACTGGTGCTGAAGCTGATGAAACAGCTCTTAAGCTTTGTAGAAGATGGGGTTATGACAAGAAAGGTATTCCTGAAAATGAAGCTAAAATAATCGTTTGTGCCGATAACTTCCATGGACGTACCATCACCATCATTTCAATGTCTACCGATCCGGATTCATACAAAGGATTTGGACCATATACCCCTGGTTTTGTTACCGTTCCTTATAATGATTTAGATGCTTTAGCCAAAGAACTGGAAGATCCAAATGTAGCTGGATTCCTTGTTGAGCCTATTCAGGGCGAGGCTGGTGTTTATGTACCAGACCAAGGCTACCTGAAGAAAGCTTACGAAATGTGTAAAGAAAAGAATGTTCTTTTCATTGCTGATGAAGTACAAACCGGTATTGCACGTACAGGTAAACTGTTAGCTTGCGATCACGAAGGTGTTAAGCCGGATATCCTGATTCTTGGGAAAGCCATTTCAGGCGGCGTATTCCCTGTATCAGCAGTATTGGCCGACGATGACGTAATGCTGGTGATTAAACCAGGTGAGCACGGTTCAACATATGGAGGTAACCCACTTGGGTGTAAGGTTGCTATGGCTGCCTTAGATGTTATTAAGGATGAGAATTTAGCTGAGAACTCAGAAAGACTAGGTAAGATCTTCCGTGAAGAAATGCTAAGCATTGATTCTGATATGATTGAGCTGGTTCGTGGTAAAGGCTTATTGAATGCTGTTGCCATTAAACCTAAGAATGGAAAAACGGCTTGGGATGTATGTGTGGCAATGAAGGAAAATGGTTTGATTGCTAAGCCAACTCATGAGCACATTATTCGCTTTGCCCCGCCATTGGTTATCAATGAAGAGCAATTGCGCGAAGCTATTGATATTATTAAGAAAACGATTGCTCAATTCGCATAATAGAATTGACTAACGATCATAAAAAAAGCCGGTTCTCTTGAAGACCGGCTTTTATTTTGTCTAGAAGTTTAGTTGTTTCCAATTTTGTTTAAGCCTGTCTGTAAGCGGTTTCCCCATAGCCTTTACATCAATATCCATTTTTCGTAAATCATCAGAAACACCATACATATCAGCACAATTAATGCAAGCTTCCACAACTACACCAACTTTTTGCATCATTTTGATCT
>NZ_CEXQWX010000216.1:0-9000 GCF_982718395.1 Carboxylicivirga sp. | reverse complement strand
CGCGATGTAGGAATGAAAATCATTCGTAATGCACATTATCCCCAGGATCCGGCTTTTATGGATGCCTGTGATGAGCTGGGGCTCTTTGTAATTGTCAATACACCGGGGTGGCAATGGTGGTCAAAAGAGCCGATTTTTGAGAAACGTGTCTATTCCGACATTCGCAACATGATACGTCGTGACCGCAACCATGCCAGCATCTTTCTATGGGAACCGATTCTAAATGAAACATGGTATCCGGACCATTTTGCTGAGAATGTAGCCAATATTGTAGCAGAAGAGTTTATAGACGGAGATAAATACAGCGTATGCGACGGGCATATTAAAAGTGAAAAATTCTTTCCGGTTGTATTTCTGCATCCTGCCTATGCTGAAAAGGAAAAGCAGAAAGATAAACTGCATAAATGCACTTTTACCAGGGAGTGGGGTGATAACGTTGATAGTTGGAGTAGTCATAACAGTAACAGTCGTGTGCACATGTCATGGGGTGAGAAGGCCATGTTACTTCAAGCGGAACATTACGCCAAACCTGAATATGGCAATCAATTTACATGTTTGGATTATTTAGAGCGTATGCCGGCATATCATTTTGGTGGCTGTTTGTGGCATCCTTTTGATCATCAACGGGGTTATCACCCGGATCCGTTTTATGGTGGGATATTAAATAACTACAGGTATCCTAAAACCAGTTATTATATGTTTGCTTCGCAACGTAATCCCGAAGAGGATAATAAGTTGTTTGATACCGGGGCAATGGTCCACGTAGCACATGACATGACTCCATTTAGCAACAAGGATGTGACGGTGTATAGCAATTGTGATAGTGTTATTTTGAAGGTATTTGAGAATGGTAAAAGCTACACATATGTGCGTGATAAAAAGCCTGAGGGGATTAAGTACCCAATTATCACTTTTAAAAATGCCTGGGACTTTTTCACCTATAAAGGATTAAGCCGTTCCAGAAAATACAAGGAATGTTATATGGAAGCCAAAGGCTACATCAATGGCGAATTGAAAAGTACACATATCGTGAAACCGGCCATTCGTCCTAAACAAATTTATGCATGGGTGGATGATGAAGGATTGGAAATGGAATCCGATGGTGGCGATCTTGTTGTGGTACATGCACACATCACAGATGAACATGGTAATATTAAGCGATTAAATAATCAGGAACTTCGATTTGAAATTGAAGGTGATGGAGAACTGGTCATGCCCGATGGAAATCTGGACAATTGTGTGAAAATGGAATATGGTGTTGCTTCAGTAATTGTTCGATCATCTGTTAAGGCAGGAGTGATTAAATTAAAAGTGAGTCCAAAGTATGAAGGTATTCACACCGCACTACCAACAACTATCGAAATTATATCAAAAGAACCTGCAATTAAACTGGTTTATAATACAGAGGTAATGAAGCAGAAGAAAAATCAAAAGTATTATGATCCGGTTTCGAAATCGGTTAAGCGTGTGTCAGAAGAAGAATTAAAAATCATAGAAAAACAACAAGATGCATTTGGAGAAGAAGTTAAGTAATAGTATTCGGTTATTTCTGTTATTGGTTAGTTTCTGTGCGATAAATAACGCAGTGAAGGCTCAAAATTCAGGCTATACCGTGCCCAACATTAGCAACCTGTATATGTTGAGTGAAGCGGAAAGCCGATCAATCACTCCCGAAAATTTAACAGGTGGAAAAGGTGAAGGAGGTAGAGTTAAAGCAACCGAAGGAAATGCGAAAGCCAATGCGGCTAAATATGGTTGGAAAGCCAATCCTTACATTTTTATTGAACCGGGGCAGGAAGTGACTCTTGGAGAAATAGATGGCTCGGGGATAATTAACCATATCTGGATGACAATTGGTCGAGGAACAAATGACCGCTTGAGAATTCTTCGATTTTATTGGGACGACGAGGAGGAACCATCAGTAGAAGTACCTGTTGGTGACTTCTTCTGTAATGCCTGGGGACCACAGAATGTACCTCACATTAATTCAATTCCCATTGTAGTTAATCCGCTTAACGGGCTTAACTCATTTTGGCAAATGCCGTTTCGGAAAAAGTGCCGAATAACAATGGAAAACTTAGATAAGAATCGTACCACATTATATTATCAGATTGATTACACACTGTGCGGTGTTCCCAAAAAGGCGGCTTATTTCCATGCTCAATACAGACGAGTAAAGAAGGTACCTTTTAAAGAGGAGTATGTTATTCTCGATAATGTAAAAGGTCAGGGGCATTATGTAGGAACCTTTCTATCAAGAGGCACCCGGGCTAAACGCTGGTGGGGTGAAGGTGAAGTTCAAATGTTTATTGACGGGGATATAGACCATGCCACAATTCATGGAACAGGTGAAGAAGATTACTTTTTAGGGTCATATGCATACAAAAAATTCAGCGATCCCGGTTGGGACAATTTCGTTTATGTACCATTTAATTCGGCCTACAGTGGCTTTTATGAAGCCGAAGATCATTACGATTATGTCGGATGTTTTGGTCAATACAGGTGGCATTTGATGGACCCGATCCGTTTTAGGAAAGATTTTAAGATGCAAATTCAGATATTGGGTTGGGAAGAAGGAGCCTCAAATTATTATCCATTGCAAGATGATGTATCATCCGTTGCCTTTTGGTATCAGACAGAACCGCATCAAAAATTTCCAGAATTACCAAATAAAGAAGATTTAATTATAAAGTAAGTATGAAGAGGTTTATTGTAAGTAAGTTACTTCTGTTTTACATCCTTGCGATTGGTTGCGCACAAAAAACGATCCCGTTTCAAATGCCGGCAACCAACAACAAACAAGCTGTTTATGACCAAATAGATTTTTACCACTTTTCGTCGGTTGCTTTTGATAGTCAAAACAGACCATATGGTTTTAATATAAAGGAAGAATTTGGATACATACGAACATTAAGAAATGGATTGTGGGTGAAACGTCATTTTCTGGATGAACTTCAACAAGCGCACTCAGGAAAAACAATTACTAACTGTCACACGAAGAACACGCATGCACAAAGTCGCATCTCAGTAACATCGGATAATCACCTTTATGCGACTATCAATTATTTAGTTGATGGAGAAATGTGCTGGTCAATTCTATATTT
Organism: Carboxylicivirga sp.; assembly: GCF_982718395.1. Classification (NCBI taxonomy): domain Bacteria; kingdom Pseudomonadati; phylum Bacteroidota; class Bacteroidia; order Marinilabiliales; family Marinilabiliaceae; genus Carboxylicivirga; species Carboxylicivirga sp. The sequence continues at coordinate 5,896 of NZ_CEXQWX010000216.1, read as the reverse complement.
GGACGATTTGGATACAGATGAATTTCAAGTAGAAGTTATACCAACAGCAACAAGTATTACTGTTGAGGAATTTACAGGCTACAACCTTTTGAATGGGGAAACACCACTTCTTGTGATAAGTGAAGGTGGTAAATCATTGAAGGAACTTGAATGGCCAACTCCAACAGTATCCTGGACAATTAATAATGTATCCGTAGTAAAGGTACTTATTCCTTATCGGGATGAAAGCGGTAGAATATCATTCAATTCAACATTATTAGGTGAAACACTCGGGGCTCATACGATCCATTCAGGTGGATGTGCTTCAATTGCCACTTACGGTAATCGAACATACTTAACGTTTAATGCTTTTAATGAAAGAAAAATAAAGGAAGAAAAGTCACGGCAGAATGTTAATTGGGGGATGTTGGCTGAAATTGTCAGACCTGATAACAGTAATGGTGTAGCAAAAATTCAAACACGCTTCATGGCCATCCAATCGGTTTATGGACATATTGATTCCCATAGTCAGGGAAGTGTTGTTATAGATAGAAATGGAAAGTTGCATTATGTATCTGGTAATCATGCTGCAAATGATGAATATTTCAGAACCACTCATAGTATCAACGATCCTGAATTTTCTTTTAGGGCTGAAAATGAATGGAAACAATATGGAATGACAACCAGGAAAGGAGATTTTAGTTATGACACACCAGTAATTGATGGAAATAATACAATTCATTTTGCATATCGACAACGGAACGGAGGAAAAGGCAGAGGGTTGTGTGTTAAATCTGCCCTAGCCGATGTTACAGATTGGGGAAAAGAATTAGGTGATCTAATTATTCAACCACCTGCACCCTATGATAGGAATGGTGAATACATTGTATTATACCATCGTTTGGTAATGGATAGAGCAGAAAATATTCATTTAAGCAGTGGTTTTTTTGAGTTTAAGAATGGAGTTGATGGTGATTATCCGCGCATTGGAGCCATGAAACTTAACGGTAAAGGAGAATGGATAATAGCAGACCGCTACAAATATTCGGAGAATATTATTGATGGCAAGAAGGTTCAACGCATAACATGCGAATTGAGCAGCAGTTATTCAATGAATGACATAGTCAAACTATCAGCGATATCAAATTTCAAAGGAGCTTCAGTAAAATATAAAGTTCTTGAAGGACCGGCTCAAATTCGTAAAAACAAGTTAAGCTTTACAGGTAAGGGAAAGGTTATTATAAGTATTGGTAACAAAGGCAATAAACAGTTTTATGCCGACAAGCTTATAAAAGAGATAACGATCGAATAGATTGAAAAGCGAAGTTGAAATGAAAAATAAATGAAGTTAATATAAAACTAGTCAAAATGAAAAAACTATTGTTGTTGACGGCGGGACTGATTTGCGTTTTAGCGGTATCTGCCAAAAAAAATGAATTACCCAACAAAAAAGAAGTTATCAGCATCATGACATCTGTTGCAGACTGGCAATGTAGTCAAAAATTAAGACACAAGGTCAATGATTGGACCAATGGGGCTCTTTATGCTGGTATGATGGAGTTTGCCAAGATGGCTGAAAGTGATAAGTACATCGATTGGTTAATCGAACGTGGCGAAGAAGGCAAATGGTCAAAGATGCCGCGGTGGTCTGGCGATGCTAAATACCATGCTGATGATTATGCAGTGGGTATTATGTACCTGGAGATGTACCGCTTGAAAAAGGATAAAAAAATGATTCAACCAATGCGTGCGCATCTCGATCGCATTTTAAGTGCGCCAAGTAAACGTTCTTTGGATCATACCTGGCACCGTCATGAGAGTCAGGCCGAACGTTGGTCGTGGTGTGATGCTCTTTTTATGGCGCCTACAGTTTGGACTAAAATGTATCGAATCACCAATGAGGTAAAGTATTTGGAGTTTATGTATGACGAATATAAGGCGACGACTGACTTTTTATACGATCATGCAGAGCACCTTTACTTCCGCGATAGCCGTTATTTTCACCAGAAAGAGCCTAATGGTAAGAAAATGTTTTGGGGGCGTGGTAATGGATGGGTATTTGGCGGCCTTCCAATTATATTGAAAGAATTACCAGATAACTATTACGAGAAGATGTGGTTCGAGAAGTTGTTTACTGATATGGGTGAAAAAATCGCTTCTCTGCAAGATGAAAATGGTTATTGGCATGCCAGTATGCTTGACTACGAAAGTTATCCTAATCCGGAAACCAGTAGTTCATCATTTTTTGTATATGGTTTAGCTTGGGGTATTAACAATGGTTATTTAGATAAAGAGAAATATTTACCAATTGTAATTAAAGGATGGAAAGCTTTAACAGAAGCAGTTTATCCTGATGGCAAGTTAGGTTGGGTTCAGCCAATAGGTGAAAATCCCAAGGAAACTAAAAGGGAGATGACCGAAGTTTATGGAGTAGGTGCATTTCTAATGGCCGGCACTGAAGTTTATAAACTGGCTGATTAATTGTATCAAACAAAGAGGATGCCCTAAAAACTGGTGCTTGAACTGAGCTACATAAAATTCATTGATAGCATTATAATACAAAGGGCAATCCTTTTAAACAATACCCAAATACCCGAAAATGAAACAAATTGCTGCTATAGTATTGATCTTTAACCTATTTTCGTGTCAATCAGAAAAAAATGTCGAGCAACAATCGACAGATGTTCAAGAGAAGTTTAGTCGTACCGAATGGTTTGAACAGGCTCGATTAGGAATGTTTATTCATTGGAGTGCAGGTGCTGTTGAAGGAGCACGCTTTCAGGGTGAAAAGTTGAGGAATCCCCTTCCTTATGGGGAATGGCTAAGGTGTCGTAATCGAGTACCAAGAGAAGAGTATGATAAACTGATTGCCCAGATGACCATTACCCAAAAAAAGGTGGATAAATGGGCTGAAATGGCTAGTAAAGCTGGTATGAAATATCTGATGTTTGTGGCGAAACACCATGATGGATTAGCTTATTGGCCAAGTGATGTTAGTGATTATACATTCGATCAATTGACAGGTTTGGATGTAGATGTCTGTGATATGGTGGCTAAGGCTTGCAAAAAATATGGATTGAAACTTGGGTTTTATTATTCTCAATGGCAGGATTGGGAACATCCATATGGTTTTGGCAACTTTTGGGATTATGAAAAAGATGCTTCTTTATTGCCAACCGGCAATGAATGGTTGGCGAAATGTAATAATGGTGTACTTTTTCGTCCAACTCTTACAAAAGACCAGTACATGCAATATTGGAATGAAAAAAGCTTACCTCAGGTCAGGGAACTGATTCAACGATATGATCCGGCTATTTTTTGGTTTGACATGTATGCACCACGTGAGTATACCAATATGACAGAGGCAGAGTGTCGTACTCTATTGGATTTAGTGAGAAAAGAATCGCCTGCTTGTATGGTCAATACCAGATTAGGAATCAAAGAGGTAGGTGGCAATGGAGTCGATTATCGCACGTTGGGCGACAACGAATTAGGAAAGGAGTTACTGACTTATCCCTGGGAGAGCAGCGTAACACTTAATCATAGCTGGGGCTACAACCGCGATGATAAAGACTATAAAACACCGCGTTTTTTTATTGAAAGTTTGGTGAGTAATATCGCTTTAGGAGGAAACTTACAAATTAACATTGGTCCTAAAGCTGATGGATCGATAACGCGCGAGGTAGATGTTGTTTTTAGTGAAATAGGTGAATGTATCAGTCAAAACGCTGGTTTGGGATTTTATAATAATACCTATGCAGGTGTTATTGAAAGTATGCAGGATTGGGGTACTATTACAAAGCCGAGAGATATGAAGAATACACTTTACCTGCATGTGCAAGAGTGGCCCATTGACGGTATACTACGTTTGAATGGAATAATTAACAAAGTAAGTGTTCGCAATCTTCAAAATAGTGCTTTATGTCCTGTTGAAGACTTTGGTTATGTAAAGCGAATCAATATTGGTAAAATTCAGCAGGTGCCATATAATCAGGTGTTTGAATTGAAGTTTGATGGAGAACTTACCTGTCAGGATGATTGGGTTGGTGAAATCAATAATGGTGGACATTATCTGTCTGTACATAATGCCAAGGTTATTCCTTCTGCAATTCAACCAAGTACACAAGGTGGATGGATTCCGGATCATATCGAGTGCAATAATAATGATGAGCTAATCTGGGAAGTTTATGTTTGTGAAGCAGGTAAGAAAGATATAAGTATTTGTTATAGCAGTACCTTAAAAGATAATCTGGCATCGGTAAGCCTTACGCTGGATAAGAAAGTAGTTTCCATTACCAGACTTGCTCAAACACATTCCGATAATTGGGAATACAGAACTGTTAAACTTGGAACAATAGAAGTATCTGAACCAGGTAAGCACATTATCAAGATTAAAGCACAAGCCAAAGAAGAGCTAAATCTGCATCTGGCACATATGTTTTTAAAAAGTACAATAATTAAATAAAATATAAGATGAGAAGAATTATCCTATCATTATTGGTTTTACAGCTCAGCTGGTTAGGTAATGCCCAGGAAACATGGAATGGCTTGGATGTCAACCTGAACAATTTATATCGTTTATCAAATGCCAAAACCCGCTCAATTAGTGCGGAAAATCGAACTGGAGAGAAGGGAAAAGGTGGAATGACAGCTCTAAAAGATGGATCGGCATCGTATGCGGCGCGTGATCTTGGGCAGGGATGGAAAGTAAATCCATATTTAAATATCAAAGCTGGCGAAACAGTTACATTAGGTGAGATAACAGAATCAGGATGTATTAACCACATTTGGATTACAACTACCGCCAACTGGAAATTTTTAACACTACGCATGTATTGGGATGATGAAAAAGAGCCATCAGTAGAATGTCCGTTAGGTGATTTTTTCACGATGGCATGGGGGCAGTTTGCCGAGAATAATAGTATTCCCGTGGCTGTAACACCAGGTAAGTCGTTCAATTGTTTCTGGCAGATGCCTTTTAGAAAGAAAGCTAAAATTACTTTAGAAAACATTTCATACAAAGATTGTAAGACTTATTACCAAATAGATTACACCTTAACGGATGTACCTGAAGATGCTGCCTATTTTCATGCGCAATACCGACGCAGAACACCGGATAACTATGGCAAAGAATTTACTCTGGTTGATGCCATTAAGGGAAAAGGTCATTATGTAGGAACTTACCTCGGTTGGCAGGTTAATAATAACGGCTGGTGGGGCGAAGGTGAAATTAAATTCTTTATGGATGGTGATAAAAAGTTCCCAACCATATGCGGAACTGGTACTGAGGACTACTTTTTAGGATCATGGAATTTTGACTCAGGAGGAAAAAGTTACCATGCCTATAGTACACCATACGCTGGTTTGCATCAGGTAATTCAACCTGATGGTAAATACAATGCTAATACCAGATTTGGTATGTACCGTTGGCACATTCATGATCCCATTCGTTTTGAAAAAAACCTGAAAGTAACGATTCAGGATCTGGGCTGGCGTGATGGAGGCAGGTATCTGCCACAGCAAAGTGATATTATTGCTGTTACCTATTGGTATCAGACAGAACCACACGCTAAATTTCCAGATTACCCTTCGAAAGATGAGTTAGAAGTGAGATAATTAATTTAAAAGGTATAGAATGAAAAATGCGAGTTTAATGCTAATGCTTTTGTTTACATTATTCGCTTGTAAACAAAAAGGTGATCTTTCAGAGTTTCAAATTGAAGGATTCATTTCACAAACCAGTCTCAAGGGATTGAATGGGGCTAAAACCAATTGGGAAGTTGAAAAGATTTCAGATAATTGCTATCGTTTGATTGTTGAACAAGAGGTAGCCAATGAACTTAATGGATATGGCTGGTCAGTCGATATAACACCTGCTTTTGACCAGGAGTTTACCTGGGCTTGTCACCTTACTCCT
>NZ_CEXQWX010000215.1:0-9042 GCF_982718395.1 Carboxylicivirga sp. | reverse complement strand
TTTCGGAAAAGATTTAAAAGAATTACAGCTTCGGTTCCAATTATTCATATGTGTTAGTCTTAATTCGTATTCATGATTTTAGGAAAATTCTTTTCTATCCTTCATTCATGCAGTGGGTTCCCCAATGTCATTGCTGAGGCCAAAAACCACAGTGCCTGCTAAGAGTCGCTCTCCTTAACCATAACTTGGTAGTTACAAAGCGAAGGCCTGTCTCATTTGCGGGCCTGTGTGGGGTGAATAAGGATTAATTTAATTGAACAGCAAAGGGGCTCGTCCTACTTTGATTGTGATATTTATTAATTCTTAGGGCGGGTGGAAGCATTAATGGGACTAGCGTTTTGTTTCTTTTGGGCGATGCAAAGGAAAGGAGAAAATACTTTAAAGTAATTAGTTCGTATATCAATTGATTTGTCATGACAAAAAAAGAAAGCAAAAAAAGGCTAGGCTACACCTGATTCGCTCAAAAAACTACAGTTGATGACTTAAGTTGTTATTTCATCTTTGTTTTTTGACTTACCAGCTGAGGCCATTTAGTAAGAGACATACACGCTTTCATTAAAAAACGTTAGGACAATATTGATTAAATATCATTTTTGACCAAATAAGGTTTTTCTCTTGTCAATGATTACATCACTAATCATTAATTTGCTATTTTTGGCTTCGCATATTTTGTGCCCACAAACAAAATCGCCATGAGCAAATTATTAGCTTTCCTGTTCTTAATCACCGTCTTTGCGGCTTGCCAGTACAATAGGCCAATCGAAAGGAACCAGGGAATTATCACCTATAAAATAAAGTATCCCGAAGAGATAATGGATAAAGGGTATGCTACATTTTTACCCACAAAAATGGAAAGCACTTTCAAAGGGGAAAGTTATAAAGCTTCAATTAAAGGCGATTTAAGTCTGTATAACCTGGAGTATATCTCTAAAGCTGATGGTGATACTTCAATGACTCTTTTCAGAGTATTTGATAAGCGTATGTTTCACCAACATAATAAGGGTGAAAACCTGTTTTTGTTCGAACGCTTTGATGATCCTCAAGTTGAATTTATTGATGCACCAAACAAACAAATTGCCGGTGTCAATTGCAAAAAAGCGATGATTCATTTTGTTTCGTCTGACCTGCCAAGTATTCCAGTTTATTACACCGAAGAAACTGAATTTAAACACCCAAAAGAAAACACACCATTTAATGAAATTCCGGGGGTTTTAATGGAGTTCCAGATGCCGTTTAAAAACCTCACCCTGACATTTATTGCTCAAAAGGTAGATATTAAGCAAATCAAAGACGAGGTATTTGCTGTGCCGGATAATTACATGAGCAGTGAGAGCGATGAAATTGATGAACTGGTTAGTGCGCTAATTCAGTAAGAATCTTAATCAACGCATTAAACGGATCGCATCTTTATTGGTAGTTTGGGATTAAGATGAGATCCGTAATAAACTTACCCTCTGAATCTTTCTAAAGTAAGGAGACTTGAATAGTGGTTTTACATGACGTAAATCAAGCTAAGCATTTCATCCCTTAAGCTATTTCTTTTATCAATAAATAGGTAACTATTGCTCTATAATTTAATCACCTCATCCTAACCTTCTCCTCAAAAGACTACTCTTTATACACATCTTTTTTCAAACTGCACTTAAGTATAAAGAAGGCTTTCAGCCTTCTTCATTCTTAAAAGCGGTTTGAAAAAAGATGTGTATAAAGAGTAGCTTTTAAAGGGAGATTTAGAGGGTAAGTTTCTAATGAATCACATCTTTATCACCGATTAGAAATAAAAATGCAATCCATATTTCCCTTTATACCTAAATCAACTAATTCCCCGACCTTCGAGTCGAAAACAAAACTTATTTACGTATCAAACACTACTTAATTCCATAAAGCTTTTCCCAGGCTTATTCGTTAATAATTGAGGAGCTAACAATTTATTTAAAGGAAATTACCCAAAGTTGTTTTTAAACTTTTCTGTGGTTTCTTATGTTTTATTTATCTTCAATCCTTTAAAAAATTAGCTAAAATCATGATTAAACCTTTAGTAAAAATTACATGCACAGTTTTGTTGGCATGGCTCATTCTGTTGCCATCGCTGGCCGATGAGAAAAAGAAACTGGATGCGTCCGTTTATGACGGATGGAAATCAATAGACCGGGGAACCGTTATATCTAACAATGGTGATTTTATATCCTATGTTATAAAACCTCAGAAGGGTGACAGCTATTTGTATCTGTACAATGTTAATAGTGGTGAATTGGACTCGGTACCACGTGGTAAATCACCAGTCTTTTCAGAGAGTAACCAGTTCTTGGCATTTCGTGTATCTGCTCAGTCCGATTCAATCAGGGAACTGAAGCTTAAGAAAACCAAAAAGGATAAGATGCCCAAGGATAGTCTATTTATTCGCAACCTTGCAACTGGTGTAACTAAAAAGGTCGCCAACATTTCAAAGTGGAGTTCTCCGCAGGAAGGTGGCGATTGGCTAGCCTATATGTTGGATAAGGAAATAAAAAAGAAAGAAGAACCAAAAGATTCAACTAAAGTAGAGGAACCTGAGAAGCCGGAAGAAACTGAGAAGGAAGAAACGAAGCCGGAAGAAGAAAAGAATGAGGAAAAGAAAAAAGATAAGGATAAAAAGAAAAAGTCCTTTAAGTCAAAAGGAAAACCGCTGGTATTTTACCGTCCGTCCAATGGCGATAGTCTACATATCGAAAAAGTAAATCATTATTCTTTAGCCAAAGATGGTTCGGCAGCTTATGTCGTTCAAAGTGTTGGTGATACCACAGAAGTCTCCAAACTTTTAAAGTTTGATCCTCAATCTTTTACTGTTGATACTTTATTTAAAGAAATCGGTAAGATTGAGAAAATAGCCTCCGCCTACGATGGTCAGCAATGTGCATTCTATTTCTCGCCAGATACAGCGAAAACAAAGGTTTACCGCTTATATCATTTAGGAGCAAAAATGAAAGCTCCCCAAATGATTATTGACACCATGCATGCTTCTTTACCAACAGAATGGTCGGCACGCACTAAAGGGAGCCTCTGGTTTTCTAAAAATGGCGAACGTATATTTTTTGATGTTGGTAAGCGACCTGCAGAAGAACCAAAAGATACTTTAACTACAGATGAAAAAACGCATGTTGATATCTGGAACTGGAAAGACGTGGATATTCAACCGATGCAAAAGAAGAATCTGGGCAAGGAAAAGGACCCGACATACAAGTGTGTTTATAATATCAGGAAAAAGACAGTTATCCAGTTGACCGATGAAAATATGAAGTCGGTTAAAGAACTTGAAAAAGGAAACTCTGTAATTGCCATTGGATATGACAGTAAGCCTTATCGCTGGTCCAGAACCTATTCAGGCAGATGGTCTTCAGATATTTATAAGGTCAATTTATCGACCGGTGAGAGAACTTTGATTATAAAAGATCAATCCGGACGATCAGCTGTATCTGATAATGGTAAATGGGCTGTCTACTATCATCCGGCGGATGGACAGTATTATTCATTGAATGTAAAAAATGGAGCTAAAGCACTGATCTCAAAGGGTGCTCAGGTGAATTTTGCTAATGAATTAAATGATACACCAAATGAAGCTGGGGCATACGGCATCGTAGGCTTTACATCAGATAATAAATATGTGCTTGTTTATGATCGTTATGATATATGGAAGTTGGATTTAACAGGTAAAACGACTGCTATTTGCTTAACGAATGGTGAAGGTCGGAAAAATACGACTGAATACCGCTACGTAAAACTGGATAAAGAAGAGAAATACATCAATCTGGATAATGACCTGCTTCTGAAAACTTTTAATGATGTTAACAAGCAGTCAGGTTTCTCACAACTGACTCCCAATGGTATCAGTGAAATAATGATGGGTGATTACCGTGTGTACTCACCAATAAAAGCCAAAGATGCTGATGTAATGGTTTGGCGTAAGTCTACTTATACCATGTACCCTGAATTGAGAGTAACGAAAAGAGATTTAAATGATTCAAAAGTGATTAGTAATACCAACCCACAACAAAAAGACTATGTGTGGGGAGATATTCAGTTAGTAGACTGGGTGGCTTCTGATGGTCTGACGCATCAGGGTTTACTGATAACTCCTGAGAACCTTGATCCGGATAAGAAATACCCGATGATTTCTTATTTCTATGAGCGCTACTCTGATAACCTGCATTCATATCGTCCTCCGGCACCAAGTCGTTCAACCGTGAATTGGAATTTCTACGCCTCTAACAATTATGTGATTTTTATACCGGATATTTTCTATCGCGATGGCGATCCTGGATTATGTGCCTATGAAGCCGTTGTTAGCGGATGTTTAGCTATGGCTGATCGTTTCTCATTTATCGATCGGGATAACATGGGTATCCAGGGACAAAGCTGGGGTGGTTACCAGGTGGCTTATTTGGTTACACGTACAAACCTGTTTAAAGCAGGTATGGCGGGTGCGCCAGTAAGTAACATGACCAGTGCCTATGGAGGTATTCGCTGGGGGTCGGGTATGAGCCGACAGTTCCAATACGAGAGAACACAAAGCCGTATTGGTGGCACATTATGGGAAAAAACCAATAAGTACATTGAGAACTCACCGGTCTTTTTTGCCCCTCAGGTAGAAACACCACTATTAATGATGCACAACGATAAAGATGGTGCTGTGCCATGGTATCAGGGCATAGAATACTATATGGCCTTGCGACGTTTGGAGAAGCCGGTGTGGATGTTGGTTTACAATAACGAAGAGCATAACCTGACACGGCGGGCTAATTCAAAGGATTTAAGTATCCGAATGATGCAGTTTTTTAATCATTATTTAAAAGGCGAGCCAATGCCGGTATGGATGCATGATGGTATTCCGGCTGCTAAAAAAGGTAAAGAGCTGGGATATGATTTGGTTGAGTAGTTGGTAGAAAGATATTGAATTAATGCATTACTCGTCGTCCGACTAATAAACACAATGTAATTTAGTCGGGCGACGAGTTTCCTATTTATATTACACGAACTTTCATCATTTAATTGGTGAGAGTTTTTTATTTTTTGAAAATTCTTTAACACTATATTTCGTTTGGCAATTAATAATAATTGTACCTTTATGTTACCCTTTCAGCAATTCAAATCCTTTGAATTAATAGCGTATGCCAAATCATATTACTGAAATTGATGCTTTTTTAAAGCCCTATTTTAACTCAATAACACATCGTACAAACGCAGCTCTGGCCAAAGAGCGGATGTTAACAGGTTCGACTTTGTATGACTTCGCCAATGGCCATCAATACTATGGCTGGCACCTTGAAGCGAATGATCATGTTATTCGCGAATGGGCACCCAATGCGACAGAACTATACTTAATTGGAGAGTTTTCGGATTGGGAAGAAAGTGAGCAATTTAGATTTATACGAAAAGAATCAGGTGTGTTTGAGTTGAAAGTGGATAAGAAAAAACTGAAGCACGAAGATTTATATAAACTGAAGGTTCACTGGCAGGGAGGATCAGGTGAACGGATTCCTGTTTGGGCAACTCGTGTGGTACAGGATGAACAAACCAAGCTTTTTGCAGCACAAATCTGGTTACCAGGGCAGTCATTCAAATGGAAGAATGATCATAAACGTAAGAAGGTAGAAGTACCTCTTATATATGAAGCTCATGTTGGTATGGCTTCCGAAAAAGAGGGAGTGGGCTCCTATAATGAATTTACGAATGATATTCTGCCAAGAATTCATAAAGCAGGATATAACACCATCCAGTTGATGGCAATTCAGGAACATCCTTATTACGGATCGTTTGGCTATCATGTATCCAGTTTATTCGCACCATCATCACGATTTGGAACACCGGATGAGTTGAAGGATCTGATCGATACAGCACACGGTATGGGAATATCTGTTATCATGGATTTGGTGCACTCGCATGCCGTAAAAAACGAGTTGGAAGGAATGGGGCTTTTCGATGGTTCGCTATATCAGTTTTTTCATGATAACCATCGTCGGGAACATGTAGCCTGGGATTCACTCTGTTACAATTATGCAAAAAATGAAGTTCTGCACCTGCTGCTTTCCAATGTCAAGTACTGGCTGGAAGAATTTCATTTTGATGGTTTCCGTTTTGATGGAGTCACCAGTATGATATATCTCGACCATGGTCTTGAAAAGAGTTTTACGGATTATCAGCAATACTTTGATGGTGGTCAGGATGAGGATGCTTTGACATACATGATATTGGCCAATAAGTTAATAAAGCAGTGCAACGAGAATACCATGAGCATTGCTGAAGAAATGAGCGGTTATCCTGGATTAGCAGCTCCTATTGAACAAGGCGGTATAGGTTTTGATTACAGGCTGGCTATGGGAACTCCCGATTATTGGATTAAACTTATTAAGGAATTAAAAGATGAAGAGTGGAAGGTTGGTAATATTTTCTACGAATTGTCGAATAAGCGGGAAGAAGAAAAGACCATCAGTTATGCCGAATCACATGATCAAGCTTTAGTAGGAGATCAAACAATCATCTTTCGCCTGATAGGTGCTGATATGTATTGGGCTATGAGCAAGCGTGACGAAAGCTTGTCCATCGACCGAGGTATAGCCTTACATAAGTTGATTCGTCTGATGACGTTTTGTTGTGCCGGTAATGGCTATCTGAATTTTATGGGAAATGAATTTGGTCATCCCGAATGGATTGATTTTCCTCGCGAAGGCAACGATTGGTCGTATCAATACGCGCGTCGCCAATGGAGTTTGGTGGATAATGACGGACTAAGATATGAGCAATTGAATGCCTTTGATCAGGCGATGATAAAGCTACAAACAGCAGAAAAGTTTTTAAATGATCAAAATATCGAATGTCTTGAGGCGAATGAAGAAGATCAGGTAATGGCTATCAGGCGAAAGGATTTGATATTTATTTTTAACCTGAATCCGTCTCAGTCCTTTACCTTTTACGGAGTTTCGGCGCCGGCTGGCAGCTACAAGATTATTCTAAATACAGATCATCCGTCTTTTGGCGGTTTTAAACGCATCGATGACAGTATTGATTACTTTACCCGACCCGAAGCGCAAATGTCAAACAGGCACCGGGTACATCTTTATTTGCCGAGTCGTACGGCACTGATTTTAAAGCATACACCACCAAAAAGAATTTATTAAATATGTCTGGTCAAAAGATTGTTATCTACCAATTATTCCCACGTTTATTTGGGAATAAACTAAGTCACTTAAAAGTAGATGGTAGCAGAGAGGAGAACGGAAGTGGAAAATTCAGAGATATTAATATCAAGGCGCTGCGTGAGCTAAAACATATGGGAATCACCCATGTTTGGTACACAGGCATAATTGAGCATGCTATTGTTGAGGGCTATCCCGATAATAATATTCCTCATGGTAATCCTTTGGTGATAAAAGGAAGAGCAGGGTCGCCCTATGCCATAAAAGATTATTACGATGTGAATCCCGATCTTGCTGTTGATGTGGACCAGCGAATAAGTGAGTTTGAAGAATTAATAGACCGAACGCACAGCAACGGTTTGAAGGTAATCATTGATTTTGTGCCGAATCATGTGGCCCGTGAATATAATTCTGATGCAAAGCCCGATGGAATAAAGGATTTTGGAGAAGATGATGATTCTCAATGTGCATTTGACAGGAATAACAATTACTACTACCTCCCAGGTGAGTCACTTTATCTGTCGCCCGAAATTCAAAGGCGGTTTCCAGATATGGAATATACAGAAGAAGTAGCCAGGGCCACCGGCAATGATGGTTTTACTTTTTCACCAGGCATAAATGACTGGTACGAAACGGTGAAGCTTAATTATGGTGTCGATTATCAATCGGGTGGTAAAAAGTACTTCACTCCGCTACCAGGTACCTGGAAAAAGATGAAGCACATTTTACATTATTGGGCGGCTAATGGAGTCGATGGTTTTCGCTGTGATATGGCCGAAATGGTGCCGGTTGAATTCTGGAATTGGGTTATTCCCGAACTAAAACAATCATTTCCATGGCTGGTGTTTATAGCAGAAGTTTATAATCCAAAACTATATAACTCGTATATCCACCAGGGGCACTTCGATTATTTGTATGATAAGGTTGGATTGTATGATACCTTGATATCTGTTATAAAAGGTCAGGCACCGGCCAGTAATATTTCAGCGTGCTGGCAGGATTTAAAAGGACTGGATAAGTTTATGCTCCGTTTTATGGAAAATCATGATGAGCAGCGCTTAGCTTCCAGATTTGTTGTAGGGCAGGCACAAAAAGCAATTCCGGCAATGGCGGTTTCGGCCTTTATGCATCAGGGACCTTTGATGGTATATAATGGTCAGGAAGTTGGCGAGACAGCAGAAGGAGCAACAGGCTTTAGCGGAGATGATGGGCGTACTACAATCTTTGATTATTGGAATATGCCGGAGCATCAGAAGTGGATGAATGACGGACTCTTTGATGGAACATGGTTATCAGAGGAACAAAAGGAATTACGACAAGCCTACATTAAAATCTGTAATCTGTGTCAACACCCCGCAATAACAGAGGGATTGTTTTATGATCTGATGTGGCAGAATAATGATAATCATGCCTTTAATTCGGATAAACTTTATGCATTTATCAGATACAGCTCAACAAAGCAACTATTAATCGTTTGCAATTTTGATACTGATGATCAGAAACTCTTATTACAGTTTCCAAGCCATGCGCTTGAAACACTTAATATCCCGCGGCCTGTTACAGTGAACTTTAATTCTTTAGAAAAAGGGCTAAAGACAAAAATAGGGAGCGAAGAGCTTATTCAAAAAGGTGTAGCATTAGAGGTTAAAGCATTAGATTTTTTGGTTTTGGAAATTGATTGGTAGGTAACGATTATTAACTCTATTGAAGTTGCTTTTGTATACGCGGTAATCGTATTTAAAAGAGTTTTGCTCGCAACTGTAGACTTCCGACTTTGGTTCCGTAGCTTGGGCACCCACCAGTTGAAGTTGATGGGAAGAAATAAAGCTGTTTGAAGCGTAGCGAGTTCTTTATTTCTCATCAACAAAACAAA
>NZ_CEXQWX010000214.1:0-9166 GCF_982718395.1 Carboxylicivirga sp. | reverse complement strand
ACAGACTCGACATTTTAGCAAAGAATCATCCCGTGTTGTGATTTCTCAAATAAGAAGATTTATAATGATGTTGTTTTTAGCACGTTGTTGAGAGAAGAATACAAGGATAATTAGAAAGAAAAAATACCACTTTTATGTGCAAGAAAATATTAATTGTTGGCAGTTCATTTTACCCTCAAAACTCACCTCGTTCGTTCAGAACCACAGAGTTAGCAAAGGAGTTCTCCAGGCAAGGCAATGATGTTACCGTTCTAATACCTAAGAATGATGTGGAGCACCCCGAATTTGAGGAAAAATTCGGAGTACGAATAAAAGATATTGGGACATTGCGATGGAGGCACGCTGATTTTGGAAAATCAAAATTGGGTCGACTCATGACGCGGGCCAGTAAGCGCATTCTGTCTTTGTTTTTTGAATTTCCAGATATTGAGTTGTTATTTAAGATCAGGAAGGCTTTAAAAAAAGAACACGGGTACGATTTATTGATATCTATAGCAGTCCCTTATCCTAATCATTGGGGGGTGGCATCTGAATGGAGAAAGAATAAAAATATTGCCAAAACATGGGTTGCTGATTGTGGAGATCCTTTCATGGGTAACCGTATGGATAGTTTTAATAAACCTTTCTATTTTATGTATGTAGAAAAGTGGTTTATGCGGAAGACGGATTATGTAGCTATTACAAAAAAAGACTTTGCAGTTAATTACTATCCGGAGTTTCATCCTAAAATGGTTGAAATTCCACAAGGATTTAATTTTAATGACGTAAAAATATTTGATTCAGAAATTAATAATTCTGTACCAACGTTTGCTTTCGCAGGAGGTCTGTTTAGTACCGGTCGTAATCCATCCGTATTGTTAGATTACCTGGTAAAGCAACCAAAAGATTTTAAATTTATTTTGTACACCAGGTCTGTCGATCTCGTTTCTCCATATCTTGAAAAATCGGAGGGTAGAATTGAAGTCAGGGACTATATACCACGTTCAGAACTTCTATATAATCTAAGTCAGATGGATTTTCTGGTCAACTTTGAATATAACCCAAAGGAACAGTCTCCAAGTAAACTGATTGATTATGGATTGTGTAAGCGACCAGTATTAAATATTATCTCAAAAGACTTTAATCCTGAAGTTGTAGATCAGTTTTTAGATGGCAACTATGAAAATCAATTTGAAATGCCCGATATGGATCAATACAAGATTGAAAATGTATGCGATAAATTTCTTTCGTTAATACCTAATTAAAGTAGTGTTAATACGAAAAGACATACGGAATAGACAATTAGGGTTTTCATCTATAATTAGAAGAAGTGACCTCCTATTGTTCATGATCTGGCCTTTAGGAGCCTTAATTCATGCGTTCAGGTATTATCGATGGCCTGGTTCAAAAGTGCTATTCTGGTTATTCTGTATCTTTTTCGGATTCTTGTTTATTTATGCTGATCCTTATACAGAAGGAGCTGCAGACTCAGCCAGGACTGTTGCTAAATTAATTGCACTTCATCAAAAGCCAATTGATTTAGGACAACTGATTTCAATGTTTTATGATTCAGATGGTGGATACACCGATCTTTATCAGCCGATAACCTTATGGATTACTGCTTTCTTTACTGATGATCCAAGGTATCTGTTTATGATTTATGCTATTGTTTTTGGATATTTTTATTCCCAAAATATATGGTTGGTTTTAAAGGTAATAGATAAGAGAATAACCGTTTTTACCATACTGTATTTAATTGCCTTCATATTGATTAATCCCATTTGGAATATTAATGGGGTGCGCATGAATACAGCTATGCATGTATTTTTATATGGATTGTTGACTTATTTGCTCTTCAATGACAAAAGCAAATTACTTTGGTGCGGTGTAGCAATCTTTATCCACTTTTCGTTTGTTTTTCCACTGATCAGTCTAATAATTTATTTGATAACACCCCGAAAAACAGGCGTGTTATTTATTCTGTACGTGGTTAGTATGATGATCAATATAGTTGATCTGGAGTATGTAAGAAACTTGCTTAGTTTTCTGCCAGGCGTTTTTCAGTCGAGGGTAACGGGTTATACTAATTTGTCGTATTATGAAGCAATAAGCTTGCATAGATCAAGTCTGAACCTCCAGGTAATTTTGGTTGAAAATTTCGGAAAATGGCTTATACACTTATGGGTATTTGTGGCTTATCTAAAATATAGGACATGGATTAAGCACAATGAAACCTTGAGACGGTTATTTAACTTTGTGTTACTTTTTGGGGCAATGGCAGGTATTGCAAGTTTGGTGCCATCGGGCGGACGATTTACCGTTATTATCAGTTCAATAGTGTATGTTATTGTAGTAATGCTGCATACCAAAATTCAATGGGATGCTTTACTGCAATTTGTTAGTAGAATTACGCTGATACCCGTGTTGTTTATTATACTTTTTCAGATAAGAATGGGTTTTCAATTTATGGGGGTAATTACCTTGCTGGGAAATCCTGTTTTAGCTTTATTTGTTGATAAACAGACCCCATTTATTGAACAGATAAAAGGGTTACTCACTTTACTTTAATGGGTTTAGATAATTCTAACAGAGACATAAAAAATCTGAATTGAATTTAATTCCTGGTGTACCCCAACAAACCATTATCGTATTCATGTATCAATCACAATTGGTGTAAAAAATCAAAATATGAGTATTCGAACGTTAGCTAAATACTACACTAACTTTAAGGGGTGGAGAACTAACCGTAAAATAATTGTTATTGAATCTGATGATTGGGGTAGTATCCGAATGCCATCAAAGGAAGTGTATCAGAACTGTCTTAAAAACGGTTATCGTGTTGATAATAATGTTTATGAGCGTTATGACTCTTTAGCCAGTGAGCAGGATTTGGAATTATTGTTTGATTTATTGAAATCATTTAAGGATAAGCATGGGAACTCGCCCATTATAACTGCCAATTGTATGGTGACTAATCCTGACTTTAAAAAGATTAGAGAAGATAATTTTGAAAGGTATCATTATGAATTAATTAGTGAAACATTTAAAAGTTACCCAAATCATGCAAATAGTCTTTCATTATGGAAGAAAGGTTCAGAAGAAGGTGTCTTTTATCCTCAGTGCCATGGACGAGAACATGTCAATGTTAGCCTGCTGATGGACGCACTTCAAAGAAAAGATGAAGATGTCTTGTTTGGATTTAATAATAAAATGCCGGGATGCATCTCAAAAGGCGGCTTAAGAGCTGGAAATGTGTATGTAGAAGCGATGAAGGCCAATTCCTCATCTGACAAAAAAGAAAAGCTGGAGATTTTTAAGGAGGCGTTGGATATTTTTAAAGATACTTTTGGTTACAAATCTTACACCCTTACACCGCCAAATTACGTGTGGAGTCCCGATTACAATTCAGAAGTACTAAAAAAAGGGGTTAAATTTATTCAAGGTATCAGAAAGTATATAGAACCTGTTGATGGGCAAAAAAATAAACATCATAGGGTCTATTTGGGAATGAAAAGTGAGGGTGGACCACAGTTCTTAGTAAGAAATGTCACTTTTGAACCATCGATTTACAGCGCAACAGAGGAGAAGAATATAGATAAGTGTCTGCGCGAAATAAAGATTGCCTTTGACATGAAGAAACCTGCTATTATATCAAGTCATAGAATTAACTATGTAGGTTATCTTGTCACTGAGAACAGAGATAAAAGTTTAGTAATGTTGAGGAAGATTATTAAAAGTGCCTTGAAGAAATGGCCGGATATTGAATTTATGACATCAGAACAACTGGGAAAGCTTATGGAAATTAAAGAAACATCTTAACTTCTTAAAATCAAGTATACTATGTATAAACTAATCTTAAATGAAGGGATTTTTACAACAAAAGAGAAGTTAAAACGAGTTGTTAAGTACTACCTGAAACTTAGGGGGGCTCGGATTCCATGGCAAAAAGTCTTTAAAAGAGTTTTTAGTCAGTTTCCCAAATATGGGCAAGCCTGCAGCAAGGAAGTTGAGGAGGAGCATATTGCTTATTGGAAAAAATTTCAGAGCAAATGTGATTTATCAACCTTAAGGCTTTGCAGTAATCTCTCAGGAGTTGATGATTACCGTTATATACCTGAAGATATATTTGTAGCAGATATTGAACCCACCTTAAATAACATTCCGGAAGCCAATTTTTTCAATTTTAAAAGTTTTTATAATCAATGGTTTGACAAGCAGTATTTAGCAACTAATTTTATACACAATATCTCTGGACAATGGTTCAATACTAATATGGATCTGATTGAATTTTCAGATGTAAGAAAGATAGCACAAGATTTGACCTATCCAGTAGTTGTCAAACCCAATAAAGATACTTATGGGGGTAACGGTGTTTCTATCTGTGATTTACCTGAAAAATTGATTGAGCGTATTGAAGATGAAAGTGATATATTGGTGCAGGAGTTTATTTATCAGCATGAATTCTATCAACAGTTTAATCCTTGTGGAATTAACTCAATGCGTGTTAACCTCTATAAATCTGTACGTGATAATAACTGGCATGTGGTTAACAGATCAATAAGGATGGGTGTTGGCGGTTCTTTGGATAATATATCAGCTGGAGGTATTGCCTGCTTAATTAAACCCGATGGGCATTTGAATGGGTTTGCCTTGAATAAAAATGGAGAAAAATATTATACCCATCCAGATACCAAGATACCTTTTGATATAGAGTTGATTGAGTTGGAAGAAATGGAAAGAGCAGCTAAGCAAATCGCTTCTAAAATATTCTATACACGTATTGTAAGTCTGGACATGTGTTTAGATCATAAAGGGCAATGGCGCCTTATTGAAGTTAATGTTAACAGTACAACTATAAGGGCTTCTCAGCATCATGGCGGACTTTTCTTCGGAAAGTATACAGATGAGGTGGTTGAGTATTGCATCACTAACCATTGGGCTCTGCAAAAGGAATATAAGTTTCGAGAATTACTATCGTAATCAACAATGTGTATTGTATTTTACGACCGATCTATACTTGAGAAAAATATGAAACAAACATGTACATTCAATTATTCCTGTTACACGCAGGTTAATAATTGAATTTACCTGATAGTTCCATCTGATCTTTAAAACAAAACCTAAACGCATGAAAATTGGTATAGTTGATAATCCCTATTCAATGGGACATTTATGGATAGATTATTGCGAACAGAAAGGAATTCCATATAAGCGGATTAATTGTTATGAAAGTAATGTGGTTGCTCAAGTGAGTGACTGTGATGCTTTTATGTGGCATTACCACCATGCTCACTCAAAAGATGTTTTATTCGCGAAGGAATTGTTATATTCTCTTGAGACAGCGGGAAAATCGGTGTATCCAAATTTCAGAACCTCATGGCATTTTGATGATAAACTAGGCCAGAAATACCTGTTAGAAAGTCTGAACCTGCCAATTGTACCAACTTATGCCTTTTATTCAAAAAAAGATGCGTTTGATTGGTTAGAAAAGAAGTCATTTCCAATCGTTTTTAAACTTAGGGGTGGTGCAGGATCGTCAAACGTCAGGATAATCAGGAATAAAAAACATGCTAAAAGAATTGTAAAGACTGCTTTTGGAAGAGGATTTAGTCAAAACAATAAATGGCTTGGAATAAAGGAACGTATACGTAAATTTAGGAATAAACAAGATAGCTTATTTAATGTTGTTAAAGGGATTATTCGATTTGCCTACTTAACAAAGTTTGAAAAAGTTGCAGGGCGTGCCAAGGGTTATGTATATTTTCAGGATTTTGTTTCTGGTAATGACTCTGATACGAGAGTGATTGTAATTGCAGGCAAAGCTTTTGCAATTAAGCGTTTAGTGAGGGAGGATGATTTCAGAGCATCCGGTAGTGGACATATTGTTTATGAAAAATCTCAGATTGACGAGAATCTGGTTAAACTGGCATTTCAAATAACAGATAAATTAGGAAATCAATGCAGTGCCATAGATTTTATCTATGATAATGGTGAGCCCAAGTTGGTTGAGGTTAGCTTTGGTTTTACACCTGAAGCATATGGTAAATGTCCTGGGTACTGGGATAAGGATATGAACTGGTTTGAAGGTAAGTTTAATCCTTATGGATGGATGGTTGAAGAAGTTTTAAAGCCGGTTAATTCATATGCATAAACAAAGTATATGTTTGTTAATACCTTCTTTAAAAGTAGGAGGAATGGAACGCGTTATGAGCCAGATTGCCAATTACCTTGCAAAAAAAGATGAATTTACGGTAGATCTGGTAATGTATGGAAAAAAGCCTACGGTTTTTTTCCCTTTAGATGATACCATTAATACTTATTCATCTGGTATAGAGTATCAAGAGAAAAAGAGAATCTGGTTTAGCATTAAAACACTTTTATATATCAGGAAAAAAGTACGGAAACTTAATCCTGATATTGTAATTAGTTTTGGTGAAGTGTGGAATAGTTTTGTTCTGACGGCTTTGTTAGGAACTTCATATCCTGTTTTTATTTCTGATCGATGTAAACCAGACAGGAAATACAACCAGTTAAATGCATTTTTAAGAAAATGGTTATACCCAAAGGCTACTGGTATCATTGCACAAACCGAGTTTGCAAAGCAGTTTTATTTTAAAAGCAAATTAAACTCAAATATTGCCGTAATTGCCAATCCAATTCAAGAAAAGAATAAATTGGTTATGCAACGTCAGAATATTATTCTTTCGGTTGGCCGATTAATTCAAACCAAACATCATGATCGTTTAATTAAAGTTTTTTCAAAGCTGAATGCTCCTGATTGGAAGTTAATAATTGCAGGAGGGGACGCTTTGAAACAAAAGAATATGGAGAAATTGAAAATATTGGTGACTAAGTTGGGATTAGATGATCGGGTTTTTCTTGCTGGTGAAATAAAGGATATAGATCAATATTATTATAAAAGCAAAATTTTCGCATTTACATCGAGTTCTGAAGGTTTTCCAAATGTTGTTGGAGAAGCAATGCTTGCAGGCCTGCCAGTTGTTTCCTATGATTGTGTTGCCGGACCTTCAGAAATGATTAATGAAGGTGAAAATGGATTTCTTGTTCCCTTATTTGATGATCAGTTGATGCAAGAGAGAATACAATTGTTAATTGATCAAGAAGGCCAACGTGAAAGAATGTCTGAAAAAGCTCAACTGAGCATGACTAACTTTTCTATTGAAAATATTGGAGATAAGTTTCTTAAATTTATTTTGGATGAAAGTACTTCAAATTAATATTGCGGTTAACAAAGGCAGTACAGGTAGGATTGCAGAGGATATTGGTGCAACCCTGTTAAGTAAAGGGCATGAGAGTTATATTGCGGCCGCTGAAACTTCTCAGGATAGTCAATCACAAGTTATACCAGTTGGACACGTAGTCGATCGAAAAATTCATGGTTTACAGTCCCGTTTATTTGATCGGCATGGATTTGGTTCTGAATGGGCTACAAAGAAGTTAATACAGAAAATAAAGTTAATTGATCCTGACCTGATCCACCTCCATAATATTCATGGTTATTACTTAAATATACAGGTACTATTTTGTTACTTAAAACAAATACAGAAACCGGTAATATGGACATTTCACGATTGTTGGCCGATTACTGGTCATTGTGCATATTTTGATAGAGTGGATTGTAAACGTTGGGAGGTACAATGTTATGAGTGTCCGCTAAAAAAACGATATCCTTCCAGTTGGTTACTGGATCAATCAAAAAGGAATTATCTGGATAAAAAAAGCTTGTTCAATGGTCTTAATGAATTATTAATCGTTACTCCGTCCAACTGGCTCGCAGGGCATATACCTAAATCCTTTTTGAAAAATTACCCGGTTAAAACGGTCAATAATGGAATTGATTTAGAAGTTTTTAAACCAACGATGGCTAAGGAGGTTCATAAAAAATATGATATTAAAGGACATATTATTTTAGGCGTTGCAAGTGTGTGGGATAAGCGTAAGGGTCTGGATGATTTTGTGAAGCTTAACGAATTAATACCCGATGATTATCAAATTGTATTGGTCGGATTGAATTCTAAACAAATAAAACAGATTCCTGATTCAATAATTGCCATTGAAAGGACTGAAAATATCATTCAGCTTGCAGAGTTATATGCAGCTGCAACAGTTTTTGTTAATCCTACCTATGTGGATAATTTTCCAACAACAAATCTTGAATCCTTAGCTTGCGGTACCCCTGTTATTACTTATCATACAGGAGGAAGTGCGGAGGCAATTGATGAAAGAACCGGTATCGCACTTGATAAAGGTGATGTAAAGGGCATTGTTGACGCTATTAGAACGATTTCACAGGATAGTTCTGACTATTCACAGGAATTGTGCAGGAACAGAGCTGAAAGGTTGTATTTAAATACGGATAGGTATTTGGATTATCTTGATTTATACAATGAGTTATTAAAAAAATCAAATTTGAAAAAAACTAATTCTGAGGTGCTGGCTCGATAATATGTTTCGGTTAATTGTTCTTTTATAATGTTAGTATCAGAATGAATGTAGAATTGAATTTAACAAACCTCTTCAAAAGCTTAACCCGAATTGAATAATTTACCGTCATTATAAGAGAATGTGGATGATTATTCAATATGTAAAAACCTCATGATGAATATAACCGGAAGATTGAAAAATACTTTGACCCTCAACCTGAAAAATCTATTAGGAAAAAGTACTCATCGTAAGATTGTTGTGATTGAGTGTGATGATTGGGGAAGTATTAGAATGCCTGATTCTAAAACCTACGATAAGCTGTTATCCAAAGGTTTTGCCGTTGATAAAAGCAGATATAATAAATTTGATACTCTGGCAAATTCCGAAGATTTGGAACAGCTCTTCGATATAATGCTTAGTGTCAAAGATAAAAATGGTCATCCGGCTGTTATGACACCAGTCTGCAACATGGCAAATCCTGATTTTGATAAAATTAAATCTTCAGAGTTCTCGAGTTATTTTTATGAACCATTTACATCTACATTAGAAAAATATTATCCTAATGAAGATACTTTCTCTGTATGGGAAAGAGGAATTTCTGAAGGCATTTTTATTCCCGAATTACATGGTAGGGAGCATATTTCAGTTCAATTATGGCTGGATGCATTGCAGAAAAAAAACAGTCATGTGCTTGATGCATTTGATTATAGATTTACAGCTGTTCATACTCCTTCTATCAATC
>NZ_CEXQWX010000213.1:0-9367 GCF_982718395.1 Carboxylicivirga sp. | reverse complement strand
AAGATGAAACGAATAAGAATAAACAATGGAAAAGTTGGCTTAGTATTTAGAAATGGCGACTATTTAAAAGTATTAACAGCTGGCAAGTATTGGGTGCGTTACACCGATAAGGTGGGTATCTGCAATATGTCGCAACCTTTAACTTTATCCATGGAATTAAATATTTTGTTACAGGATGAAGCATTAGCCAAACTGTTACATGTAATAGAGGTAGCTGATAACGAAATTGTTTTAAGGTATGAGAATGGCATATTCTCTTGTGTCTTAACTCCCGGGCGACATGCCTACTGGAAAGGACCAACCAAATATACTTTTGACACAATTGATTTGTCGGGGACCGAAGCCGTCGACAAAAGCTATAAAGCTATATTATCACGTCCTGAAGCCAGTCAATATACCAGGGTTTATCGGGTCGAATCCTATGAAAAAGGTTTATTGTTTATTAATGACCAGTTTGTGCGTGAATTAGAGCAAGGCATGCATTACTTCTGGAAGAACGATACTCCCATTGTGGTTAAAAAAGCAGATTTACGCCAGGCACAAATGGAAGTATCCGGGCAGGAGTTATTAAGTAAAGACAAGGCGGCTTTGCGCATGAGTTTCTTTGCCAGCTACAAGGTGGTTGATGTGATTAAAGCCTTAACAGATAATCAGGATTACATCAAACAGTTGTATGTGGCTATCCAGTTGGCATTGCGTGAATATGTAGGCACCTTAAGTTTGGATGAGATTCTTGAACGGAAAGAAGAAGTATCCGGGTTTGTGATGGCATCGGTAAAAGAAAAGGCCTTAAGTTTTGGTGTAGAGATGATTGATGGAGGTGTGCGTGATATCATCTTACCAGGCGATGTGCGTGACATTATGAACCAGGTGTTGATTGCTCAAAAGAAAGCTCAGGCCAACATCATCACCAGACGGGAAGAAACAGCTTCGACCCGAAGCTTGTTAAACACCGCTAAATTGATGGAGGACAACAAAATGTTGTTTAAATTGAAAGAGATGGAGTATGTTGAAAAGATTGCTGATAAAATAAACACAATATCTTTATCGGGTGGTGGTCAGGTTGTTGATCAGTTAAAAGAGATTTTTTCTCCTTCTAATCAGTAATAAATCAATGTAGGATGCGCCTCGACTGTATCCTACATTACGACAAGAAGTAAAAAATGAAACAAGTTATATCATCAGAAAACCGACCTATTAAAATGTGGTTGGATGACATTGAAGAAAATGCTTTATCACAGGCGAAAAACTTAGCCAACTTGCCATTTGTGCACAAACATGTGGCCCTGATGCCCGATGCTCACTCTGGTTATGGAATGCCCATTGGTGGTGTTTTAGCCACTAAAGGTGTCATTATTCCCAATGCCGTTGGTGTGGATATTGGCTGTGGAATGTGTGCCATGCGTACCAACCTGGAAGATGCGGATTCGGATACTTTGAAACAGATAATGTCGCGAATTAGAAAGACGATTCCTGTGGGGTTTGATTGGCATAAAGAGGCGCAAGATGAAAAGTACATGCCACAGATTGAAGCACTACCCTTCATTGTGGAGCGCCATTATGTAAAAGCAACGAAGCAGATTGGATCATTAGGTGGAGGTAATCACTTTATTGAGATACAGCATGGATCTGATGGATACCTTTGGGTAATGATTCACTCGGGTAGCAGAAACCTGGGAAAGCAAGTGGCTGATTTTTACAATAAAAAAGCGAAGCAGTTGAACGAACGCTGGCATTCGACCGTGCCTGCTTCACATGATCTGGCCTTCCTGCCTATTGAGACAGAAGAAGCACATGCCTACCTCAATGAAATGAATTACTGTGTCGATTTTGCTCTAGCCAACCGTAAATTGATGATGGAGCGTGTACAGCATGCTTTTCTGGAAGTTTTCAAAGGTGAAGTGGCATTTGATGATCTCATCAATATTGCGCATAACTATGCAGCCTGGGAAAATCACTTTAAGGAAAATGTACTGGTTCACCGAAAAGGTGCAACGCGAGCCCGGTTGGGTGAATTGGGGATCATCCCTGGTTCGCAGGGAACCAAATCCTACATTGTTGAAGGTTTGGGGAATCCTCAAAGTTTTGAATCCTGTTCTCATGGAGCTGGTCGTGTAATGGGACGAAAACAAGCACAACGTGAACTGGACCTCAAAACAGAAATTAAGAAGCTGAACGACAAAGGCATTATTCATGGTATCCGCCACCAAAAAGATTTGGATGAAGCAGCGGGAGCTTATAAGGATATTGATACGGTTATGGCTAATCAGAAAGATCTGGTTAAAATCAAGGTCGAGTTGGAGCCTTTGGCTGTTGTGAAGGGGTGATTTACCCATTCTGAATGGGCGCCCCACCCAATTGGTTTGGGCAGGCTACCCACACAGCTTGGGCAAGGCGCCCAAAGTGTTTGGGCAATGCACCCAAGATACTTGGGCAGTGCGCCCAATCTGCTTGGGTAGCTGAATATTATCTTGAAAAGTGCTAATTAGCAAGCAAAATTAACTTAATCTAACTTTTTAAACTCACTTCATGCAGGCGGCCATTCATGACCGTGTGACCACTTACAGCAAATGCAGTAATATATTTTGCTATGTCTTGTGGTAATACATCAGCCTGATAACCGGGGAAAGCCTGTGCCAACATCTCTGTTTGCACAGCACCCGGATTGATGCAATTAACTTTAATGTTATCGTTCTCAAATTCTTTGGCCATAACCTCTGTTAATGTATTAACTGCCCCCTTGCTGGTAGAGTAAGCGGATAAACCATGGAATTTTTCGGTGCCTTGAACACCTCCCATTGAGCCAATATTGACAATATGCGGCGCTTTGGATTTATTCAGAAATGGATAAAGTGCCTTGGATAGTCGGGTAATTGCAAAGACATTGACATCAAACATCAGCTGCCAGTCTTCGTCGTTCAACTCCAGAAAAGGTTTATTGATAAGGTAACCCGCATTGTTTATTAAAATATCAACCCGGCCATTCAATGTTCTATTAATATCGTTTACCAATCCGGAATAATCTTTACAGGCGAGGTCGAATGACATCGTTGAAATTTGCGATGGACTATCATCAGGGAGTTGTTTTTTCAATTGTGCCAGGCCGTCTTTTGAGCGTGCAATTGCAACTATATGGTGCTTACCACTTGAAGCCAGGGTTAATGCAGTTGCAAATCCGATGCCTCTACTGGCTCCTGTAATTACAATGTTCATAGTCGGGTGTTTTATTTTTAATTCTTGCTACTTAATAAGGATAAGCCATTTTTGATCAGATTATTTAGCTCCGGCTTCTCTTTGCTAAGTTTTAATAGCTGTGATTGCAAGTGTTTGGATAAGGAGTTATCCATTTCAATTGCCAGCTCATAAAGTTCGAGAAGCAATAACCATTCCCCGGGATATAAAGAATTAGCAGTTTCTACCAGAGTTTTAAGTTGCATATTGGAGTTTTGCTCTCGCAGGTCGCGCACTTGCTGATAAATGTTAATGTAATCCAGATCAGAGTAGTTATGGCATACAGTATTGGTCTTAGATACATGGCTGATATCTTCGTATTCGGCTTTATCAGCTGCGCCTGAAAATACAGAAACGACTTTTGTGCCAATTGCCATATCAAAGATTCCCCATTCCGGCATAAATAAAATCTGCTCATTATATCGAACAGTACAATCGATAAAGCTCATTATTAGATTTTTGCCAAGGCTGTTGTGCCTGATATAATGCAACCGGCCTTTCACTTCTACTCCACTATGAAACTTTAATGCACATTCTTTTCCAAGCTCAATGTTATTTTCTTTTAACTCATTCACTGTTGCTAAATGCAAATCCAATGGAGGATAAGCTAACGTTCCGACTGGTGTACCGAAGCCCTCCTTGTGAGCCGATGTATCATGCCCGATAAGCATCCGGTTCGATACGGAGAGCATAGTCGGACCTGTTGTGTTGATATAGACTATCTTATTGTCATCTGATTTAATCACATTGGAGAATACGCCACTAATTTGAATACCGCTATCCAATTGGCAGGTGTTAACACCTTGTGATTCGACCGCTTGTGATACACTCTCAAGCCCTCCCTTTCGAAAAGCCATTTGGTCAGCGAAGAGGTTCAGCACATGGATCAAGTGGGAAAAGTCTGGTGTAACAAATAGTTGTGGTTGTTGTGTGGTAATGTCAAAATTGTATTCCGAAGCTTCTAAGTTGTAGCTTATCTTTTGTACTTTTTCCTTCAGGCAGGACTCGCTTTCGCCAATTGAAGATAAAAGTCCTGCGCCATAAATCTGAGGTTGACTAACATCTCCGATTAAGCCATATTCGACAGTCCACCAATGCAAGTTTCGCAATTTAGCCATTTCCGAAGCCGGCCCCATATCGTTTGATATCCTTTCTAGCTCCAATTCTGCATCCTTAATCTCTTTATCGGTAACATCAGGATTTTCTTTTAAGATCGAAAGTTTCCGTACAGCTTCATAAAGGTCGTAATCACGCTTTGATGATAAAGCTTTACTCCCTATTTCGCCAAAAAGGCGCAGATATTCGGCGTAGGCCGGATCAACAATAATAGGTGCATGGCCAGCTGCTTCGTGCACTATGTCAGGAGCAGGTGTATATTCGATATGGTTGATATGGCGCATGTCTGCAGCAATTACTAAGACCTTATAGGCCTGAAATTCCATAAAAGCAGCCGGTGGAATAAAGCCATCGACACATACAGCGCCCCAGCCAATTTTAGATAAGATGGAATTCATCTCATCGATTTTCGGAATACGATCAATGCTAATACCTGTAGCTTCAAGACCCTTCAGGTAGGATTCATGTGCTGTATGCTTAAGAAAGTTATAGTTAAGGCGCATGATGTAGCGCCATACAGCATGGTCGACCGCGGTGTATTTTTCGTAGTTTTGGTCTACAATAAACTGCTTTAAATGCTTGGGGAGTCGTTGAATGTTTTTATTGATGGTTAGCATATTGGGTAGATTTGCAAGTGGTGATTATCCGTAATATTCTACATAGTTATTCTCTGTCTCAATTAGTTTGATCTTATGTAACTGGCACCCTTTAGAATTAATTGAAGTTTCAATTTCATTCCAAATGGCCACTGCTATATTCTCAGCTGTTGGTATGATGTCCTTTAAAAAATCAACATCGAGGTTAAGGTTCTTATGATCCAGTTTGCTGATAATGGTATCTTTAAGTAAGTTGCTGAGTTGTTTCAAATCGAAAACATATCCCGTAGCCTCGTCAATTTCACCTTTAACAGTCACTATCAATTCGTAATTATGACCATGAAAATTGGCA
Source organism: Carboxylicivirga sp. (assembly GCF_982718395.1). NCBI lineage: Bacteria > Pseudomonadati > Bacteroidota > Bacteroidia > Marinilabiliales > Marinilabiliaceae > Carboxylicivirga > Carboxylicivirga sp. The sequence goes on along the minus strand of NZ_CEXQWX010000213.1, from coordinate 4,072 downwards.
TTTGCACATTTATCGTATAAAGCCAAATTGCTTTCGTTTGAGAGTGCTGGGTTCCAGAGTTTGTGTGCAGCGCTAAATCGTTCTCTTCGGCTGATGTAGATCATTTTAATGTGTGTTGTCTATCGTTATTTCTGAGTTGAACTTTGTTCCTTCTATATTAAAGGAATTGAATGCCTAATTTGTTCGACTTACAGATTGTAATACTAACTTATAGACCTTTCCCCATAGACAATAGTTCCTGGTCTGTTGTCGGCAACACGGCGTTCTGACTCTGGTTTTCAACCGGTCAGAACGCTTAGTTATTAGCCACTGCATTTTTATATCATTTATCTGCTTCTGATAAAAGTTCTTCTAGAAAAGGCTTCATCTTAAAATCTCGGCTAAGGTTGTTGTATTCTTCAATAGGGTCTATCTGTTTTTTAAAACCAGTACGAACAGCTCTAACCATTGTATTCTTTTCGGTATACCTTGAAGAAACAAAATCAAAGATATCAACTTTGTATTCATTTCTCTCTAATAACAATGCTCTTAAAGTATCAGAAATCATCATTAGCATTTTATCTCTAAAAGACTTGTATCGAACAACTATTTTGAAAGACGAAGGTTTCATGCTAATTGAATGTTGACAACAAGCAACAGAAAGTATAATCTTCGCCTTGGTCTTAATACCTAAAAACATGGTTTTGTCTGTTGCGATATCACAAGCGTGCAATGAGTATACTAAATCAATTTTTTGGTCAGTTGAATATTCTATAATGTCCTTTGAATGAAAGAATATATTCTTAAAATTCATTTCGCTTGCCAATTTAGCATTAGAAGTCATTAATTTTTCATTATAGTCGATACAATGAATTTCGATTTCCCGGTTTTCAATTTTGTTGTAAAAATAATAAACTAAAAAACTCAAATAGCAGTTGCCTGCACAGCTATCTATAAAGACAAGTTTTCGTTTCTTTGATGCCTTTCTAATTTCGGCATGAATAATTTCTAAATAGGCGATAATCTGTTCTATTTTAACTTGTTTGTCTATAGATGAATTTGAGTGTCTATCTTGTAATTTTAGTAAGAAGAATAAATTGTTTAATTCTTCTCTTATTTCTTTGTTAATAAGCATTTTCGTGAATTGTTCACGAAGTAATTTGTCAATATGATTTACAAAAGTAATGTATTCAACTTGGAAAGTAGAACTTATGAAAATCTAGTTACAACAATTTACTCCAATTAATAATTAAATTGAATTGTCAAAGCCCTAAGTAGTAACCTTAAAGCCTTTTGTATTATTTGTAATTTAGATTTATCATTCCCAAGCCACTATAAGTGTATGGGGTGGATTTCCTGCACTTTATTTTTAAATTTTCAGTACAAAAGTATAAAATTTTATTATTGAGGACTATTTATTTTTCTATTTTCATTAACAAGTCCAATTATTTCATTTTCAAATTGTTTAACAATTGAATTCGATTACTTATTACCTTAGTTTTATTCTGTATCTACTTTTAACATCATACCTGCTTGTTTGGCTTTTGTGTTGTGACTAACGAAAAATTGTATGGGCAGTGGCAGATTGCGTGGTAGTTTCCTGTCAAACCACTACGCAGTTTGAGCGGGCTACAAACCTTAATATTTACCACTTTCCCTGCCATTACTTATACAAAATGTTATAGCGCGTAATTTATTAGTTCTCATTTATATAATTCATCGCTGATTCTAAAACTTTATCAGTTCCATTTTGTAAATCAGTTTCTGTATTTTTTATTACTTCATCCGGTATAATCCCAATATTTTCGACAACATTATCATTCCAGTCATTTGTTTTTCTAATTGATAAACGATATTCCCAACCATTCGGAAGTTTTCCAATATGAGTATCTGCAAAAACACCAGATGTCGTGTTTCCAATAATCTTGACACTGGGGAGAGTTTTCATCATTAGGGTAAATAATTCTGCTGCACTTTGCGTATTTTCATTTGTCAACAATGCTATTGGTTGATTTTTATATTCACTATTCTTTGTTGGTTTTAATTTCCAATATTCAGGTTCTTGGAATTTATATATACTATCAGGATTTCTCAGTCTTGAGATTGCAAAAGTGTTTGTGTCTTTTGCAAAATATTCTGCTAATTCTTTAACTGGCAAAGAATAGCCACCGATGTTATTTCGAATATCAATTACAAATCCTTTCGCATTTTTATATTTCTGTAAAAATGAACTTATCGAGTTGTGAACTTCATTAGACTTGTTACTCATCTCTGTCATATTGATATAAGCAATCGAGTCCGTTAACCATCCAGTTGTAAATACTTTTCTAATTCCCATTGGTGGAAGAAATGATTTTACTTTTAACGATTTTTCATAATTGATGAGATACTTGTTTTCAATTAGCTTTAATGAAAAATCATTTGTTGGTAATCTGAAGTCAAAAGATGTTAAGTCAAGATAGTTTAACGAAGGAAGTCCAAAACCAGAGAAATATATTTCATTGAAACGATAAATATAGCAATGTTTATCATCTATTTTTTTTAATATCTCTTGAAAAACATTGAACAATTCATCATCTGTTGTTTCTTCATTTATTTTTGATGAGTAATAATTATATTCTTTGTTCCAATCAATTCCCTTAACATCAAAAAGGGCATAATTTTCTTTGAAGATTTCAAAAAACGCTTCGAAACTTTCCTTTTGTTGTTCTTTGTCTCTGGTCAAATAAGTCCAACCACTGATTAAAACAATCAGAATGATAATCGTATATGTTAGCAGTTTCTTCATTTTTTATGCGCTATAACGGCTCGAATATGCGTAGTGCGGGATTTCAAGGCACTTTGCTATCCTACCCCTACATTGCTTATTAATTGCTCTAAAATTCAAATTTACTAAATCGCCCCTCATTACGTATATTTATTGTTGGCTACTGTTGTTCCTTTTATTCTTAATTGAATAGTATATTATTGTTATCAGTATTGAAGTAACGAAAAATGAGATTTGATAATATAGAGATTTATCTGATTCTACAATTTGACACTTGTATTTCAACTCTGATAATTGCAATTGCTTCAATTCTTCTTTAGTCAGTATGTTTCTAATTTCATTTTTTAAACAGTCAAATGAGTCATAGTCCTTATCTATAATACCAGCTTCGTTAAGTTTTAAAAAAACAGTATCTAATTTCAAAGAATCCTTTTCAATAAGAGTAATGTATTTATAATCCAGATGATATTGATTAAATACTGATTCTGTTATTAAATAATCAAATGTATATTTATCTCTATCGGACAAGTTTTTATCGTTTATAACTTTACTATAAATGGAACTGTCAGCTTTAGCAAAAAATGGACTATTAAAAGTCTGCCCAATCACGGAAAATAAGGAAAGTAAGATTGCAACACCTAAAACACCTCCAATTAATGTTATAATAGGCAAATTAAATCTAGAGGTTTTTATTGAACTCTCAATTAATTTTCTAGCACCTATCCCAACAGCTATGAGCAATATCAAATCTAAAAAGTCCCAATTTCCTGAAGCTAGAATAATCGTAATAAGAACTGTTCCCAATGCAATTAAGTATTCAATTGGTATTGAATCAAAAAAAGTATTTTTATTTGTGTTTTTTTGTTCTGGCATATTTATCTGGTTATTTGTTTTTCAATAGTAGCCAACGGTTGGAGTATGTTGCGTAGCGGATTTCGGGGCAGCGTTCCTGTCCGGTAGGACGGAACGGTGATTCGAGAGCCGCGCCCCCGCAAACCACCAAAACCCGCTATGCAATATGGCACTTTGTTAGGTACAGTTTTTTTGTGAAAGAATTAATCAATGTTACCCATGAATCCAATATCATTAGCATTGATTACACCATTTTTAGTATAAACATTAGGAGAATAATTATATGGGTCATTTGGTCGGTCAATTTTTTGTAATGATGGAGAATATTGTTGCGAACTAACATCTCTAAACCATTTGTCCTGGTCAAATGAATACCCTCTTCCGTTAGGCCAATAGATATTATCAGATGGTTCGGGCAAGTTACTTTTTATCTCCCTCACTTTTGGGCTTAAATTGACCTTGTTTTCAAATATC
>NZ_CEXQWX010000212.1:0-9374 GCF_982718395.1 Carboxylicivirga sp. | reverse complement strand
ACAAACGTTATAATTTTACTTTAAAAGGAAAACACATTCTTGGTAAGAATAACTTGAACTACCTCTATAACTTTCGTTATCTGGATGGTCAAATCCCCAGTTCACTCGACAGTATTGACTTCCATAACAATCCCCGGAAAGCAGCTGATTCGTGGGCGGCCATTGGAGGATACGAAAAATCTAATCGTCACATCCTTAATCTCGGTCTGGTTACTCAACTCACACCAGTGTTATATCACTCTGTAAACACCTTCGGTATTTTTTCAGTTTTGGATGAATTACGTCCCTTTAACCGTCTTGACGAATCTAAAACAGCTATCGGATTGCGGGACAAACTCTCCATAGAACTTAATTCATTCAGGTTGGAAAGTGGTTTGGAATTCATGTTTGAAAACAATGAAATAACATTATCAGGCGTAAAGGAGCACAACCTTAATGATATTTTGAGCGAGAACGATATTAGGCGCAATTATTTAAACATTTTTACCCTTGCCGAATACTCAATTGAGAATAAATTGTTGATACAAGGTGCTATTAATTTTAACTGGACAAATTATGATTCCAAGCAGCAAAGCACTGGCAAGACGGTAGAACATCAATACCCAATGATTGTATCTCCACGTTTGGGAATCAATTATCAACTCACACATCAATCACATATCTATGCAGCAGCTGGTCATGGTTTTTCAGCTCCATCTGTTGAAGAAGCTCAGATGCCAGATGGCTCCTTCAATGCTTCGATTAAACCCGAAGAAGGTTATCACTTTGATATAGGGTATCGCTATAATTCGAAAGACAGGAACACCAACATTGACTTAACTGCCTACTGGATGCTGATGACCAATTTACTGGTAACCAAGCGCGAAAGCGAAGAGATTTTCTACGGTGCGAATGCTGGTAAAACAAAACATAAAGGCATAGAACTACAAATTAATCATCGAATCAGGTTCAGTAATAATCATCAGTTGTTTCTGAATGGTTCACATACACAGTCGATCAATAAGTTTGATGACTTTATTGATGATGGAGAAGATTATAAAAACAATCACCTTCCTGGAATTCCTGGATTCAGTACATATCTTTCTGTGAATTATTCTGCTGACAAAACCAGCTTAATTATTAACTACCAGCATTGGGGTAAACAATACTTAACCGATAGCAACGATAAACAATACTCAGCATTTGGAGTATTAAATGCAAAACTTAATCAACAAGTTAACTTTAGATATGTAAAAGGAAATATCTACTTTGGAGCGAATAATATTATGGATAAGTATTACGCATCAATGATATTAATAAATGCACCATCATTTGGCAACAACCAACCCCGCTACTATTATCCTGCCTTGCCATTTCATGTCTATGGTGGAATAAGTCTGTCATTATAATTTGATATAATTGTTATCTTGCCTTTTTTAAAAGTAGATCGTTAGATTCCAGATAACAGACATTTAAGAATAAACTACTGTCTTCTGACTAAAAACTAACAAGCTATTGATAAAAGAGATAACCTTTAAAATATTTACATCTTATGAAGAAGATATTCTTAACTATCTTGTTGACAGCATTTTGTTTTTCAGGCTTCGCACAAAAAACAGACAAAAAGACAACTATCAAAGTGCTGTCATTTAATATTCTACATGGTGCAACAACTTTAGGCGACTTTAACTTGGATGCCATTGCAAAAGTTATTATTGATACAGATCCTGATTTAGTGGCACTTCAGGAAGTAGATTTTAAAACAAGGAGAGCACACCAATATGATTTGGCTACAGAACTTGGGTGGTGCACTAAAATGGCTCCGCTATTTGGTCGTGCCATGTATTTCGACGGTGGCGAATATGGCGAAGGAATCCTTTCAAAATTCAGCTTTATTTCTTCTGAAAACATCCCACTCCCTTACGAAGAAGGCAAAGAACCAAGAGCAGCATTAAAAATAACCACTGTATTATCATCTAACGATACAATCTCGTTTATTGCAACCCATCTTGATCATGAAAAAGAAGGAACCAGCAGGCAACTTCAAGCAGAAAAGTTGGTTGAAATTGCCAAAAAACAAAAGTACCCAAGCATATTAGCAGGCGACTTAAATGATACACCTGGCAGTAAAACCATAAATATATTAGAACAGGAATGGGCACCGAGTTATGGAAAAATGAATCCTGAACCAACGTATCCATCTGACAACCCACGTCTTAAAATTGACTATGTAATGGTGAATCGGTTAGGTCAATGGCGAGTCATTGAAACCAAAGTTATTGCCGATACCATTGCTTCAGACCATTGTGCATACCTGGTAACATTAGAATTGGTAAAGGAATAAGCTTTTAATCAAGAGAATTTTCCTTAATTGATTAGAGATTTTTTTCTTTATAATTCTTTTACTAACAACTACTTGCAACTAAACAAGGGCAATATTGCTTACCAAGAGCTAATTAACTGTAAGCAATTGTCCTTATTTTAATTCATTCTAAATACAAATATCTTACCTTAGCTACAACAATTACATTACTTCGCTACATTTGTGACCCTACGTATATGGCAGATAGAGATTACATAGAGCACGAGGGCGTTGTCGAAGAGGTATCCTCTCAACTTATAAAAGTCAGAATTGTGAATGAATCTGCATGTGCATCATGCCATGCTAAAGGTTCTTGTACGGCAGCTGATTTGCAGGATAAACTCATCGACATCTATCAATCTGAAAGCAGTTTTGAACCGGGGCAAAAAGTAATGCTTCTGGGCAAAAAAATACTGGCTCCAAAGGCTGTTTTATTAGCTTATATCTATCCAATTCTTTTGATTTTAGCAGCTTTAGTTATTACATTCTATCTAAGCAATAATGAATTGTTAGCCGGCGGTGTATCACTTGCCGTTCTGGTTCCATATTATTTCATTATCTATCTGCAAAAAGACAAATTAAAAAGAACTTTTTCATTTACTATAAAACATCAAATCAACTAAATATGAATGTTGTTCTGATAACTATAATCTCGTTAGGTGTGTTAGGGGCTGCGGCCGCTATCATTCTATATTTTGTAGCACAAAAATTCAAGGTTTTTGAAGATCCGCGCATTGATCAGGTGGAGGAAGCTTTACCGGCTGCCAATTGCGGTGGTTGTGGATTCCCTGGTTGCCGTGCTTTTGCAGAAGCAATGGTAAAGTCAGATGATATCTCTGACCTCAACTGTCCTGTTGGAGGAGCCGACACCATGAGTGCTGCAGCAGCTATTTTAGGAAAGGAAGTTGCTGCAGCAGACCCAATGGTAGCAGTTGTTCGCTGTAACGGAACCTGTGAGAACCGTCCCCGAATTACTGAATATGATGGAGCTACATCATGTACCATTGCATCTTCACTTTATGGAGGTGATACAGGTTGTTCTAACGGTTGTCTTGGCTTGGGTGAGTGTGTTGATGCCTGTGCATTTAACGCTATGTATATGGATGAAGAAACCGGGTTGCCGGTTATCATCGAAGACAATTGTGTATCATGTGGAGCTTGTGTGGATGCTTGTCCTAAAAACATCATTGAGTTGCGCAAAAAAGGACCAAAAAACCGTCGCATTTTCGTATCGTGTATTAATACCGACAAAGGTGCAGCAGCTAAAAAAGCTTGTTCCGTTGCTTGTATTGCATGTAAAAAATGTCAGAAAATCTGTCCGTTTGATGCCATCACAGTTGAAAACAATCTGGCATACATTGATTACGACAAGTGTAAACTATGTCGTAAGTGCGTGCCTGAATGTCCAACCAATGCAATTCATATGGTGAATTTCCCACCGCCAAAACCTAAGGTGGAAAAACCTGTTGAAGAAAAAGCGGAATAAAGCGCATTTCGTATTCGAATAGAGATAATTAAGAAATATTTAAAACATTATAAAATAGGAGGACCAATCGTGTTAAAAACATTCTCATTAGGAGGGGTTCATCCGGCAGAAAACAAATTCTCAGCCGGCCAAAAGATTGAGATCTTACCCGTTCCCGAGCAAGTTTCGGTTCCTATTGCTCAACATATTGGAGCACCTTCAGAGCCTGTTGTTAAAAAAGGTGACGAAGTAAAAGTGGGTCAACTAATCGCCAAGTCAACTGGTTTTGTATCAGCCAATATCCATTCACCTGTATCAGGTACGGTATTTAAAGTCGATAATATTTTAGATGCCAGTGGATACAAACGTCAGGCTATTATTATCAAAACAGCTGGCGATGAATGGGATGAAAGCATTGACCGCTCAGAAAATTTAGTTACAGAAATTAAAGCCACGCCGGAAGAAATCGTTAAAAAAGTTGGTGAAGCAGGTATTGTGGGACTTGGAGGTGCCACCTTCCCGGCTCATGTTAAACTTTCAGTACCTCCGGGTAAAAAATGTGACGTACTAATATTAAACGGCGTTGAGTGTGAACCATATCTTACTGCTGACCATCAGTTAATGATGGAAAAAGGTGATGAAATTATGGTGGGAACTCAGATACTGATGAAAGCACTTAAGGTTGATAAAGCTATTATTGGTATTGAAAACAATAAGCCGGATGCTATCAAGCATATGACTGAACTGTCGAAAAAACATGCCGGCATTACCATTCAATCATTAAAGGTGCAATACCCGCAAGGAGGTGAAAAGCAATTAATTGATGCATGTATTGGTCGCCAGATTCCTTCAGGTAAATTACCAATTGAAGTTGGTGCAGTAGTGCAAAATATTGGTACAACTTTGGCAGTGTATGAAGCTGTTCAAAAAAATAAACCATTGTTTGAGCGTGTGGTAACTGTTACAGGTAAATCGGTTACTAAACCATCTAACTTTCTTGCACGAGTTGGTACTCCTTTAAACCAACTTATCGATGCAGCTGGCGGATTACCTGAAGACACAGGTAAAGTGATTGGTGGTGGACCTATGATGGGAAAAGCACTTTCTTCAACTGATATACCTATTACAAAGGGTAGTTCTGGTATTTTGATTATGCCAAATCAAATTGCCAAGCGTGGTAAAATGGAAGCTTGTATTCGCTGTTCAAAGTGTGTATCTGTTTGTCCTATGGGATTGTCTCCATATTTATTGATGACAGTTTCGGACAAAGCTATTTGGGATCGTGCTGAAGAGGAAAAAATTATGGATTGCATTGAATGTGGTTCATGTAGCTATACCTGTCCTGCTAATCGTCCTTTACTGGATTACATTCGTTTAGGTAAAGGCAATGTAGGACAGATCATGCGAAGCAGAACAAAATAATCAAGTAAAAAATAATACGATATAAAATGAATAGGTTAACCGTATCACCATCCCCGCATGTGCACAGTGGCGACTCTGTGAAGAATAACATGTATGGGGTGATTATAGCCCTTCTCCCGGCACTGGCAGCCTCATTATACTATTTCGGCCTTGGTGCTGTTATAGTCACTTTTTCTGCTGTTGTGTCGTGTGTGTTCTTTGAGTGGGCCATTCAAAAATACCTGTTAAAAACTGAACCAACTATTATGGATGGTTCAGCTGCATTAACAGGGCTTCTCTTAGCTTTTAACATGCCAAGTAACCTACCAATCTGGATTATAATAATTGGTAGTTTGGTAGCGATTGGAATTGGTAAAATGTCATTTGGTGGCCTGGGTAATAATCCATTTAACCCGGCATTGGTAGGACGTGTATTCTTACTAATCTCGTTCCCTGTACAAATGACCTTATGGCCAAAACCTGTTGAGTCGCAAGCACATTATCTGGATGCTGAGACAGGTGCTACTCCCCTATCTGTTATGAAAGGAGGATTGGCAAATGGTGAGACCGTAAGCAGTTTAATGAATCATACAGATATGCCTTCCCTTACCGAACTATTCCTTGGAATGTCAGGTGGTTCGGCTGGTGAAATTGCTGCCGTTGCACTTCTTCTCGGACTAATATTTATGTTGATTCGAAAAATTATCACATGGCATATTCCTGTTGCTGTCTTGGGTTCAATTGCGGTATTTACAGGAATTCTTAATTTGGTTAGTCCTGAACAGTATGCCGGACCATTATTCCATTTATTAACTGGTGGTGTAATGTTGGGAGCCATATTTATGGCAACTGATTATGTGAGTTCTCCTATGGCCAATAAGGGAATGATTATATACGGAATCGGCATTGGTGTTATTACGGTTGTTATCCGAGTATTCGGCGCATATCCTGAAGGTGTATCATTCGCTATTCTGATAATGAATGGATTTGTGCCGTTAATTGATAAATATGTAAAACCTAAACGTTTTGGCGAAGTCGTAAAACCAGTCAAAGCTTAATGCAGGAAAATTAAAAATCATGGCAAAAACAGAATCAACGCTTAAAAATATGGTTTTAACCCTGCTTATAATCACATGTGTGGCAGGGGCTTCGTTGGGCGGCATGTATGAGCTCACCAAAGGACCTATTGCAGCAGCTAAAGCCGCCAAGCAACAAGCTGCGATCAAAGAAGTAGTACCGGGATTCGATAATAATCCGGGCGACGAAATGTATGAACTGACATCTAAGGAGGGATTTATATTAAAACTCTTCCCCGCTAAAAAAGGCGATGAGTTAATTGGTACAGCTATCGAATCACAAACCAATAAAGGATTTAGTGGTAACATCAAAATAATGGTTGGTTTAAAACCCGATGGTACCATCATCAACTACCAGGTACTGGAACATAAAGAAACACCGGGCCTTGGTACTAAAATGGCCGACTGGTTTAAGACCGACAAAGGTAACCAAAGCATTTTGGGCAAGCACCCAAAAACTAATAACTTAACTGTAAGCAAAGATGGTGGTGAAGTAGATGCAATCACGGCAGCAACCATTAGTTCACGTGCATTTCTTGATGCGTTACGTATTGCTTATGAAACTTATACCGAAAATCAAAGCAGCCAGCCGGTTGCAGTAAATACCTCGACTGAGGAAGGAGGTGCAGAATGAATCAGTGGAATAACTTTTCAAAAGGCTTTTTTAAAGAGAATGCGGTATTCACGCTTCTTTTAGGAATGTGTCCTACCCTGGGTGTTACCTCATCAGCCATTGATGGTTTGGGTATGGGATTGGCAACTACATTTGTATTGGTGATGTCGAACCTTGTGGTGGCATTAATTAAGAGCTTTATCCCTGATAAAGTCCGTATACCTTCTTTTATTGTAGTGATTGCTACTTTCGTAACCATCGTTGAAATGACCATGCAAGCATATGTGCCAGCATTGTTCGATTCATTGGGATTATTTATTCCGCTAATCGTGGTTAACTGCCTGGTATTAGGTCGTGCCGAAGCATTTGCTTCTAAAAACAACCTTGGCTCTTCCATCATTGATGGTTTAGGCATGGGACTTGGATTTGCCATGGCTTTAACAATGTTGGGTTCCATCCGTGAGTTACTGGGAAGTGGAAAATTATTTGGTAATATTATCTATCCTGAAGATTACGGAATGCTTGTGTTTGTTTTGGCACCAGGAGCATTTATCGCTTTAGGATACCTGATCGCATTTATTAACCAGGTTAAAAAGGAGGCTTAAGTTATGGAATATATATTAATCGTTATATCGGCCATCTTTGTTAATAACATTGTACTTAGCCAGTTTTTAGGGATTTGTCCGTTTCTTGGTGTTTCTAAAAAAATATCTACCGGAATTGGTATGACCGGTGCGGTTACCTTTGTAATGGTAATCGCCACTATTGTTACTTTCTTTATCCAAAAAGCAGTTCTTGAACCATTCGGTGTAGAGTACCTGCAAACTATCACCTTTATTCTGGTGATTGCCTCATTAGTGCAATTGGTAGAAATCATGCTTAAAAAGGTTAGTCCTCCTCTATATCAGGCATTGGGAGTATTTTTACCTTTGATAACCACTAACTGTGCTATTTTAGGTGTTGCAATTCTTGCACTTGGATTGGAAGATACTAACATTGTTAAATCGGTTGTCTTCGCTATTTCTCATGCAATTGGCTTTGGTTTAGCATTGGTTACCTTTTCTGGTATTCGTGAGCACCTTGACTTAATGGATATTCCTAAAGGTATGAAAGGAACACCAATTGCCTTAGTAGTAGCTGGTTTATTAGCTCTTGCATTTATGGGATTTGCCGGTATTGTGTAATGTAAAACAATATCAAACTAATATATTGAAAGAGAAGTTCGATTCGGGCTTCTCTTTTTTATTTCAGGTATCGTGCCATTTTAAAGCTGAAACACGTGCCTCTATCCCGCTTTGATTCAACATGTATATGCCCACCAAGTAACTCAACATAGGCTTTTGTAATAGCTAATCCCAGACCGGTTCCACCTTTCTTAACATCTGAATCTTTGGCTTGCCAGAAACGGTCGAAGATAAATTCAACATCATCTGCATCAATACCAATTCCAGAATCCTGAATAAATACCTCTAACTCTAAATCATCAATAACTCTGTAACCAAAAACGATTTCACCTTTAGTTGTGAACTTAATTGCATTGGAAATCAGGTTTGTTAAGACCTGTCTTAGCTTAACTTCATCTGAGAATACCTCAAACTCCACATGATCATTATTTTCAATAACTAATCCAACACCTTTTTTATTAGCTGATTCAATAAAAAAGTCATGCAAATCGGTTATCAGGTGTACCATATCAAAATAACCCGGATGAACATCAATCTGCCCCGACTCAATTTTTGAGATGTCTATAATATCGTTAATAATATTAAGTAACTGGCTGGAGCTTTGATGAATTAACCTAACATACTCCCTACGATCATCCGGTGTCAAACCATCGAATTGCAACAGTTCAGAGAAACCTACGATTCCATTCATAGGTGTCCTGATTTCATGAGAAAGGTTGGCCAGGAATGCTGATTTTAGACGATCACTTTCTTCAGCATTTTGCTTAGCATCACGCAGCTTCTTTTCTAATTGTACATGTTCATGAATGGTTTTGGCCAACTTCAGGTTTTTATACCCTAAGGTTGATAATTCAATTGTGAGAACACTCAATAGATTGAGAATTTTTTCAAAATGCTCGGGTGCAATTGTTGTCAGATCCTTAAAATCTTCAATAATCTCTTTGTCATCCAATCCTAAACTACGCGTATATTCCAGCAGATGCTGAATATTCAAACCATCCGGACGCACTTGTCCTATTAACCAGTTTCCAATATGATGTCCATCAACAATGATGGGAGCTGCTGCATCAATAAAACCACATGATAAACAAGGACTTGAAACTGGTTTCAATGACTCTTTCGCTATTTCCCCAAGTCTCTTGCTACTCTCCATACACATTCGTTGCCCCTCTTTGGTCGATCGAACTTTAGTACAAATATTATTGGAAAACGATGTATTGGTAATAGGTTTACCATCTGCATCGGTTATTAAGGAAGAAATACCAGTTGCAAATGCAAAAGCGTCCTGCATTTT
>NZ_CEXQWX010000211.1:0-9425 GCF_982718395.1 Carboxylicivirga sp. | reverse complement strand
GGAAATACCATTTCAGTTTCGGAGTTAAAGAATACTTCAGTGCCATCGCTAAGCAACATGGAGTATTCTCCACCACGGGGTACGTTAATGGTGTTATAGGATAAGGTATTTTTAGCCGACTCAGCTCCTTTGTAGGATATCCGGTCGTTGGCATCTTTACTGATGACCTGCCCGTCTTCTTTACTGATGGTAAAACTCTCCATCTTCTGAAGGTCTATTTTTTCACCATCAGAAAGTGTCAGGTAGGCTTTAGGTGAACCCGGTTGGGCAATCTGGTCCAGGGTCAGAACAGGCTGCTCATAGTTGGTCATCCAAATGGCAACTGTACTAATCAGTGCCAACACAACAATGGCAGCAGCGGCCGTCCACACCTGTAGTATCCGCTTTTTACCTTTGTCTAATTGCTTTTCGAGTTTTTGCCACGATTTGTTGGCATTGTATTTATCAGCAAATGCGAGTTCCCTGCTTTCGCGATAGATGGATATAAAATCAGCTGCATACTTCCGGTTGGATTCACTGGCTGCTATCCATTTTTGTAGTTGTTCAGCTTCAGCCGGCTTAATAATACCCTGACAGTAACTACTAAGTAAGGCTTCTATATCTTGGGTTTCATGATTCATATCACTCCATTTTATACCTAAGATACGAGGAACTTAAAAATGGGTGAAAAGAAAACTAAGTTTTTAGCAAATAGTGGAAAATAATCTCAATGAAGGTCTAAAACATTAAGAATATAATGATGTCCATTGAATGGCGCAATTGTTTTAATGCTCTTGAAAACTGTGTTTTAACAGTGTTAAACGAGATATCCAATTCTTCGGCTACTTCTTTATATTTTAAGCCATGAAAAACAATTCGGGTAAGTACTTCACGACTTTTCTCAGGGAGCTTATCCAGCTCTTTCCTGAGCTTCTCCTTTCGTTCTTCAACAAGACTATTATCTCGTTTTTCTTCTATCATCCGATCAACATAATCTTCAAACTCATCCATAAAGACAGTCTTTCGTTGCTCGAGTCGCCTTAATGATTTATTTCTAACGGTCATATATAGGTACGACTTTAAAGATGAGCTAACCGAATTGTAATGCTTCTTCTCCCAGAACTGAACAAATGTTTCCTGCACCACATCCTCGGCTTCGTCAAAGTCATCTAAAAAACGTAAAGCAAATACACAAAGACTTTGGTGATATAGCTCAAACAGGCTTTTAAGTCCGTAACGATTGCCAGACTTAAGCAGTGACAGGATATTTTGCTCTGATTGTTGCATAACAAAGGCGAAAATAAGGAAAAGCCCATTTGTTACAAAATGACTTTTGGCTTAAGCTAGCTGATATCGAAAAGAAGGATGCGATCTTTATTTGCATCTTGATAATAAAGATCGCATCCGTATAACTTATACTACTGACCAATGACGAAGTACTGCTGGGTATAAAAAAGCCCCACTCCGAAGAGTGAGGCCATAAAAATACACATACCCATTAATAACTGGTATTTCAAATCAAACTTTTACTCGAAGAACATTGGGTCAACTTCTTCAAACGAATAACTGGTAAATTCTCGTTTTTGACCATTTATCATCGCTCTAACTGGTTGGTAAAAACCATTAACTTGTTTATACTCATCAATTGCTACTTTTATTTCCATGCTACCACCCCCATTAAATACAGTTGAAATAATTTTAGCATCGATCTTGTCAACTAAGTAAGTCTCTTTATTAATACTGATGTCACAATTTTCTTTACCATTAGAGGCATGTACCACATAATAATCGCCGTCTTTGCTTTTTAGCTCAAGTTTCCATTCATCCTTTACTATCGTGTACAACTCAAATCCAGACACCTCGTATCTCCATGATGAATTTTGATTTCCTTCTTTAAAATTCTTCTTGCTAATAGTTGGTTTATCATAGTCCTTACCCATCAACAATTCAATGTTTGGCGTTTTTTGCCAAGTCATTGCAGTAATAATTTTGCCATCATGAATTTTAGCATCCATATTCATACCGAACATCGCAAACTTAGTGCTAAAAGTTACTCTAAGCATTTTTTCATTGAATGATTTAGTATCTACTTTCGCTAAAGACTTAGCTACTATCTCATCAACTTCAGTAGATGAATTTAAGTATGTATCAATAATCTGAGACGATTGCTCTTCCTTAATTGGCTTCGGCATTTCATCATTAATCAAGTTACCTGCTTTGTCAAATAATAAGAAGCGAGGGATAGAGTTAATGTTGTAGTATTTTGCAAATTCATTTCTAAATGCACCTGGTGCATATAAAACATATCCATGCAAATCCTCTTCTTTCACCGCTTTTAACCACGCATCTTTTGTTTGATCAAGTGATACGGATAAAAATACAATATCTTTACCTTCATATTTCTTTTCCAAACTTTTAAGGAAAGGTATCTGACCACGACATGGCATACACCAGCTAGCCCAGCAATCCACATAAACAAGCTTATCGGCAAAATCCGTTAAACGATATTTTTTACCGTCTTTATCTTCAAATTCGAAATTGAATCCTTTTACCGTAGATTCCTGCTTTTCAATCACTTTACCTTTCTCTGCTTCATATTTGGCAATTAAATGTGCTATATCTTCTTTTGGTAATTCATTGATCACCTGCTCAACCAAATACTGGTTTTTAGCACCATTTAATGGCAATTCCGTGCTTAAAAATTTTGTTAACAAAACATTTTTAAGCTCTTGTGATTTAACGTTATCAATTACATTCTCAACATACAATGTATTGTAAACAACACTGTTTAAAGTTTCATACTCCACCTTTGTCTTTTTCAACTGGGTTGCAGCTTTAAGAAAGCAAACTCTTTCTGCGTAGTTATCTACGAAAGGCAACAACATGAAATACTTATTGTAGTCATAATTAGCCAATTCGCTCAACTCTGTTTTTAGCTCTGCATAAGATTTATCTCTTAATTGAGACATTTTTAACATGGCATTGTACATCGCATCAAAATACTGCTTGTAATCTTTGCTTATTTTGCGGAATGCTTTATTGTTTTTCTTAAGCATAGCAGAATGTTCATCAACTATCTTTACAATAGTTTGCGGATACATAACCAAGTTTTTCTCCCAACCTTTGCCATAAATATCGATACCTACGCCATCAAGTTTAGCGATCAACTCCTTATAAGCATCAGTAATTGGCTGTCCTTTCATTTTGCCATTAATAAACTGATCCCTCAATGACTTAATTTCAATTTCTAAATTCAAACTTTCACCCTTAGTCACGTATAACAACTGAAGATCATTCTGACCAAATAAATCAAAGCCGACAAATTGATCCTGGTCAAGTGCTATTGAACCACTAAACTCACCTGTTTCTTCATTGACTGTAAATACACTATCTATTCCGTTAAAAGTCACTTTGATAAGATCTGATTTTAGCTCACCTAAGTACTTACCTTTAATCGTTGTTATTTCTGTTGTTTGGCTTTCTTTTGACTTATTAGCAAAACACGACACCAGTAATAGCATTATAATGCTAATACTTAAAAAAACTTTCTTCATTTGTTAGTAAATTTTAAAGATTCTTGTTGATTTTCTTCACATTAGATGGGATAGGCATATAGTATTCATCATCAGCTGTATCTAAGGTATATGTTACGCCATTGAGCTCATGAGTAATCACTTTCTTTATCTTTAATCGCTTGATATCTAACCATCGTAAGCCTTTGAAGCGTAATTCTAAACGCCTCTCTTTTAAAATATCAGCCAACAATAATTCTTCATTAGTTTCGTCAGTGCTAACAAAATCCTCATAACGATTTTTCTTTAACTCATTGATCCATTTATTAGCCTTATCCACACTTTTATCTTGTGCTCTAAGATTGGCTTCGGCGGCCATTAAGTATAACTCAGGTACAGAAATACCAGCAGTGTTATCATATAGATATGTAGAACGAGGTCCGGCACTCATATCCATTGGATTATTGTGATTTACATTTGTTGTAAAATATCTGAAACGTAAATCTTTTGCCTGATCAAATAATGCTAGCAAGTCTTCTGTCAATTCAAATGTATTAGGCAACATCCCATTAGCTCTATACCATAAAATATGTGGGTGAGTGTGAGGTTGACCAAAATTAACAGGATAACCGATCACCATAAGATCAAGAAACCATGATGGAGCTAACGTATTGTAATCAAGCAGTGCACTCTCAATTCCCAAAGCCTTTTCAGCATATATTTTGACCTTACCATAGTCTTGCATCATTAAATACATACGTGCCATCGCACCGTAAACATTGACTTTTGAAGGTCTATGTACATAATCTTCTTTGTCAGCAAGGCCATCGATTGATTCAATAAAATCTTTCTCTATTTGCTTATAAACCTCGGCTACGGTTGATTTTGGATGTCTAGTGTTTACATCAGAGTCAATTGGCATTGGTATAGCCAAATCCGTTGCTGCATTTTCTGAATAGAAAGGGGCATAGGTATTGACTAAAAGTAAATAAGTAAACGCCCGATTAGCCTTAGCATAAGCCATTACACGCTCTTTTGTAAATACCTGATCAGCATCCTCTTCAGCATCTTCTATATTTTCAACCACCCAGTTACAGGTATAAATGCTTTTAAACATTTTATTCCAGAGTTCATCATTTTGCGATTCAGTATATATTTCATCGCTCCATTGGAATTTTCTTGCACGAGCCTCAGTATATTCTGGTTGCTGCCATTCTGCAATCGCACAGTCATCATCAAAAAAGGCATTATCATTTGTTCCCTGAGCTACTTCATTACCATTATTTCCAACAGCATCGTCCATCATAAATCCCATGTCGTCAACAGACTTTGGTATTACTTTCCCACGTGGCGATTCATCTAAAAAATCCGAGCAACTTGTTAACGCTGCTACTATTAATAAGTATAATATCTTCTTCATCATTTCTCAAATTAAAAAGTAATGTTTAAGCTAGTTACAAACTTCTTTGCGATGGGGTAATTATACACACCTCCTTCATAACCTCGTGACAAATAATCACTATCTAAACCTTGCTTATTTGCAGCCCAGTACCATAAGTTTTCTGCACTGAATGACAAAGTTGCTGCCCTCAATTTTAATGGTTTTAATACCTTATTGATATTATACGATAAGCGAACTGATTTTAACCGAATAATATCACCTTTATCTAACTGTTCCGTGCTATAATTATAAGCATCTTCACGAGCTGTTGTATTTAAGTTATCCGCGATTAAGCCCGGAACCGCCTTATCGTCTTCATCACCTTCTTTTGTCCAACGGTTATCCAAACCTTCCCATTCGTGAATATTGCTATCAAAACTGTCATTTAACACATTTGGCATTCTTATCTTATGACCAAATTTGTATGTAAATAAGATATTTAGAGATAAATCCTTGTACGCCAAATTACTACTTATACTACCAAATATTGTTGGGTCGAAACTACCTAAATACGCGTAATCTTCATCTTCAAAACTACTTAATTCAGTATAAGACAATACGTCGTTGCTTCCCTCCTTTTTAATCATTGGATTACCTAAATTATCCAAGCCTCCATAGTTGATTGCCCATGCTGCATTTACAGGCTGCCCGGCCACAGGTCGGTCAAATTTCATGTCCATCAGCGTAGGAACATAATTTACATTGGTAACTTCGTTCTTATTAGTTGAGAAGTTTACTCCTAAATTCCATTTAACATCCGTGTTTAACACCAATGCATTCATGTTTACATCCAATCCTGTGTTAGAAATATCTGCAGCATTTAACATCAATGTGCTCCATCCGGATGTTGGATCAACACTTACATATGACAATACATCACTACTTTTCTTCGTGTAAAATTCGACATCAGCGCTAAATCGACTGAATAAACTAAAGCTCACACCTGCATTTAACACGTTTGTTTTTTCCCAACCATATTGTTTGTTTTCCGGATTTAATAATGATAACCTAAACAACTCATCATACATCCATAATCTACCAATTTCACCTGTTAACTCAGGACTAACATTCTTCGCAATTAATCCACTAACACCGTATGATAGTTTGGCAGATAAATAGTCGAAAGAAGTACTATTGAAAAACTCTTCCTTATCAATATTCCATTTAGTTCCAACAGACCAGGTTGGATTATCACGATACTTTTTAGCTTTTACTAATAAGTTTGTTTGATCCAATCGGGCGCTTACAAAAAAGTTATATTTCTCCTTATAATTGATATTAGCTGTTGAGAAATATGAAATATATCTATCTAACTCATTTGTTACTGATGGATAAGTCTCATTCAAAACTAAAGGTGATATAGGAAAACCATCATAAATAGAGAAACCACCCTTACTAATGGTATTATAATCTACATATGTCAGTGCATTAGTATCCTCATTATATCCAATAAAATTATTGTATATCAATTCAGAATCATAGGCATTGTATTCTATACCTATTAAAGCATTTATACGAAAATCTCCAAAAGACTTCAGATAATTCAGTTTATTTCTGAAAATGTATGAGCGTGCATTCGTTACATTTCTTTTTAACAGACCGCCTGTTTTACCAAAAATCCAACCATTTTTATCATCAAGAGCAACTGGTTGACCAGCCTGATCAACAGTTACTTGTGTATGTGTATTGAAAAAGTTCCTGGTTGTATAATGGTGTTTCGACGAATATCGATCCAACTGATTATCTATCAACTCATAACTAAAATTAGTTGAAAACTTTAATCCATCAATAATCTTATAATTTAATGCAGCATTTATACCTAAAGTTTTACTTACCATCTCATTATCATTCACCTTTCTCTGGCGCAACGGATTGTAAGTCCAATCCAATAGGCCTAACTCCTGATAATCATCGTAATACTCTTTATGCACTACATTTGAATACAATACATACTCACCATCCTGATCTAAAATTGCTTCATAAGGTCGCATCAACGGATTTTCACCGTTTTGCTTTTCCTTTTCATATGAAAACTTCAAATTTAAATTTAGGTCAAGCTTATCGTTTAAACGTATATCCAGATTGTTAAGAATATTGAACTTATCAGCTTCATCACCTATTAACTCCCCCTTTGTATCAAAGTAATTTAGCGATAGATAATTTTTAATGTTCTTACTACCGGAATTGATTGCAATATTGTGCTGCTGTATTAAGCGATTCTGATAAAAGTTATCCTCAATTTGTTTCCAGTTATTCACTTTCTTCAAAGCTGTTAGATTTGCTCTATAAT
This sequence comes from Carboxylicivirga sp., assembly GCF_982718395.1. Classification (NCBI taxonomy): domain Bacteria; kingdom Pseudomonadati; phylum Bacteroidota; class Bacteroidia; order Marinilabiliales; family Marinilabiliaceae; genus Carboxylicivirga; species Carboxylicivirga sp. The sequence continues at coordinate 2,203 of NZ_CEXQWX010000211.1, read as the reverse complement.
CATCTTCGGAGTCGTTAATATGATCTTGATAAATATAACTTACGGGAGACAGAGCTGATCTATAATCATCTACAAAGAACAGTTCATTAAAAGCCCATTCCAAATCTACATAATCTGCTGAGTTTAAATAGTGCATATTATCAAGGTTGCGCTTTTCTTCCAATGAAACAGTACCGTTGTATGTCACCTGCGTTTTACCATCAAACTGACCTCGTTTAGTGGTAATTACAATTACACCATTTGAAGATCGCACTCCCCAAATAGAGGCACTTGCAGCATCTTTTAATACGGTAATTTGCTTGATATCATTGGGATTAATATCTGATAAACTCATTTGTGTAGGTATACCATCAATTACAATCAGTGGCGATGTTTCACCTTCTATAGTATTTATACCACGAATAAAAATCTCATTATCAGAATTAATGTAAACACCCGGAGCTACACCTTGAAGCTTTTGAGCAACATTGTCGCTAAAAATAGCATCTAAATCTTCTTCATTAATGATCTGAAATGACCCTGTGGCACGACCTTGTTTTACTGTTTGAAGCCCTGTCACAACAACTTCATCCAGATTTTCTATATCAGAAACCAACACGATGTTAATAACAGTTCTTCCATCGACAGCTATCGTTTGTGTCTTAAACCCTAAACTTGATACCTCTAATACTAATCCCTCCTCATCAGGCGCATCCAAAGTATAGCTACCATCAACAGCAGAAGTACAACCGGTAGTAGTACCTTTAAAGCAGACAGCTGCGAAGGGAAGAGGTTCTCCTTTTTCATCTTTAACGGTTCCGGTGATGGTGATTTTCTTCTCAGGTTGTTGAATAACTTCCTTATGAGCATTACTGATTGGCTTCTTTTTAATCACAACAATATTATCATCCAGGAAAAAGTTTAGATCAGTGTTTTCAAGGCAAGTATTTAATATATCTACAATACTCGATTCTTCGGTACTGAAACCTTCTACCTCAATCCCTTCAATATGTGACTCGCTATACACAAATGTATATGAGGTTTTTTGTTTTAAAGATCTAAAAACTTCCTTTAAGCTTCCCTTTTCAATTTTTAAAGAAAGGTTCTTTTCCTGACTATGAATCTCGGCTGTAATACTAAGCATTACAGCAAAGAGTAGAATACTTGTTATTTTCATAACACGTAAAGTTTTCGTAAAGGTACTGCCATGACAATACCTGAATAAACATTTTTTTTCCATAATTTTGAATTGCATTAATATTCGCGCATAACAGTTGTGCGCATTTATTTAATTTATGGGGATGTGGGCGCATCCCCATTTTTTATTTAACTAATATTGTACGATTATTAATTTCAAATTTCACATCACCTGTTCCTTCCATTAATTGCAGTACCTCATTGATGTGTTGATAACGAGGTACATCAACTGAAAAACGTTTCAACCTGACTTCTGTATTGAAATAAAATATATCTACATCATACCACCTTGATAAATCCTCCATGATCCTTTTTAAATCTTGATTATCAAAATAAAAACGGCCATTCTTCCAGGCTGTAACCGCTTCGATATCTGCCACCTGACTCTCCAGTTTGGTATCATTATGAGCAATTAGTGCTTCGTATCCTGGTTTTAAACGAATAGTTTCTCCTTTGGTGTTTGATACCTCAACACTACCTTCAATTAATGTGGATACAGTACTGAGCTCATCATCATATGACCTGATATTAAATTCAGTACCAAGCACTTTTAGTTCTGATGATTGACTTTTTACAATAAATGGCACCTCTGTATTCTCAGCTACATCAAAGTACAATTCTCCACTTACAATAACTCTTCTTTCCTTTGGAGAAAACTTAGAGGGAAACTCCAGTTTGGAATCTGCATTTAGCCAGACCCGGGTTCCGTCCGATAAAGTCAGCTGGTATTCCATCCCCTTGGTAGTTACTATTTTATTCATCTTATTATCTAATCCAGTGGTCAGATAGCTATCATCAATATACAAGGTGTTACTATCGCGATGGATCAATAATTCATTTTCAGACCTGATCAGACTTGACGTATCCTGCTTTAGATTGATTAGTTGACCGTCTGATAAATATATAATGGCACTCTTTTCTCCAATTTCAACCTCTGTTTGCTGACTTACTTCAATATTTTTGACATCCATCTGTCTGTATATGATCAACGTAACCAATAAAGGCAGGAGAATGGTAGCTGCATATA
>NZ_CEXQWX010000210.1:0-9451 GCF_982718395.1 Carboxylicivirga sp. | reverse complement strand
TTACAGAATATTGAGTGCTTCGGTTGAAACAAATTATCAACCGGCCACATTGTCACCTGCAAAGATCAATACATCAAGAAAAGAGTATTTGCACAAATCTTATATAAAAGGTGGAGTTGGTAATTATAGTACTTTCTTAGGGGAGTTGGGCTATAATATATTAGCTGATGAGAAATATGTACTTGGGCTTAATGTGGGGCATTTAAGTTCCTTTGGTGATATTACATTAGAAAATGATGTAACAGCAGATGCTCCATACGGAAACACATGGGCAGCTGCCGATTTTAAGCATTTTTTCGATGATAAAACCTTGAATGTCAATATTGACTTTATTCACAATACATATAGGTATTATGGATTTCAAACACTGAATTCAGATAATACTTATTGGCTATCGACAGGCAATGGAACAGGTAACTTAATTCCCGGAAATGACCTTATTCCTGATGACAAACAAAGGTTATCTGGCTTCAAGGCTAGTATTGGAATTGCTAATAATGAATCAGATGAGAGAAAGACAAAATACTCAATAAATGGCGAAATAGATGCATTTGGCAACCGAACTGGAGTTAATCAACTTGGTTTTAATATTGGAGGCACATTATATCGTCCTGTCAACAATATTGGATTTGGGCTTGAAGCTTTAATTGGTGGATATAAAACCAGTGTACCAGATACAATAGGTCCAATGTTCACTTTCAATGATCGTTCGCAAACAATTATTAAAGTTAATCCTTCATTAAATTTTAATTTTGATCGTGCTCGTTTAAAAGTAGGACTCTTAATTGCTGGTGTTATTGATACACAAGGTGATGAGTTTTATCTTACACCTGATATTTTAGGTGAGCTAACTGTTGTTGAAGGAATTGCTACTGTCTATGGTGGTATTACGGGTAAGGTCAATCTTAATGATTACCGGAGCATTCAATACGAAAATATTTTCGCATCACCCGATGTTAATGTTAAGTCATCAGTTTATGGGTTAAATTTGATTGCAGGAATTAAGGGTAACTTTAGTTCTTCCACATCATTTGCGGCAGGTGTTGAATATGGTTTTTTTAATAATGAACATTTTTGGATTAACAAAAACTACCAGCTCCCACCACCTTCACCTGAGGTTATGGGCAATTATCATCATTCAAACCTTTTTGATGTGGTATATGATGATGGTTCTTTACTGACCGTTAAAGGAGAATTGTTATACAAACCTAAGGCTGGGGTAGAAATTAATCTGGAAGGAGCCTATTATGGTTGGAACCTTGATGATTTGAAGGAAGCCTGGCATATGCCAGAAGTGGAGTTGGGAGCAAGGGCTAATTTTAATGTATTAAAGAACGTTTATGCATCACTTGGAGTTAAATACCTTGGTGAAAGAATGGCTTTTGATATTTCAGAAGAAGATCAGGTAAAGAAATTGAAGGGTGTAGTAGATTTAAATATTGGAGGCGAATATTACTTTAGTAAACAGTGGTCGTTTTGGGTTTCAGTAAACAATCTGGCGGCTACCAAGTATTATAAATGGAATGGATATCCGATGCAAGGTTTAAATGCAAAAGCTGGGGTTATTTATGCTTTTTAAGTAGATGTGAAAAGATATAATATTACTGGCTAATTTGCATTTAAAAATCATCATTTAAAAACGATTTAAATGATGATTTTTGCTATATTTGTGAGTCTTTCGAAAGGAAGGACTTTCTTGACCGGTTAAGCCGGTTTTTTTACGCTTTTCAAAAGAATATAAGATGAGTGATCAGGTAAATGAGAATTTAAATAAACAAGGTGAATATAGCGCCAGTAGTATTACCGTTTTAGAAGGTCTGGAAGCTGTTCGTAAGCGTCCTGCGATGTATATCGGTGATGTTGGTGAAAAAGGACTGCACCACTTGGTGTATGAGGTGGTTGATAACTCGATTGATGAAGCATTGGCTGGCCATTGTGATTCCATTGAAGTAGTTATACACGAAGATAATTCAATTACAGTTAGTGATAATGGTCGTGGTATTCCAACCGATTTTCACGAAAAGGAAGGAAAGTCAGCTTTAGAGGTGGTTATGACTGTTCTTCATGCCGGAGGTAAGTTCGATAAAGATTCATATAAAGTCTCAGGTGGTTTACATGGTGTTGGTGTATCTTGTGTTAACGCCTTGTCAACAATGTTAAAGGCTGAGGTTCATCGTGGTGGAAAAATCCATACTCAGGAATACTCTGTTGGTAAGCCTGTCACTGAAATCATAGAAGTTGGTACGACTGATCGCACAGGAACCAAGGTTACATTTAGACCAGATGATTCTATTTTTAATACGACCACATATAAATTTTCAATTCTTGCCAACCGATTAAGAGAACTTTCCTTTTTGAATAAGGGCATTAAAATTCGTTTAACCGATGAGCGTGAGTTGGATGAGAATGAAGAGGTTAAAAGTGAAGAGTATTTTTCAGAGAGAGGACTTGAAGAATTTGTTGAGTTTATTGATGAATCACGTGAGAAATTAATCGATAAGGCTATTCATATTTCAACAGAGAAAAATGAAATTCCTGTTGAGATTGCAATTCTCTATAATACGTCTTTCTCAGAAAATATCTATTCCTACGTTAATAATATCAACACGATTGAAGGAGGTACTCATTTGACAGGTTTTCGTCGTGGTTTGACACGTACATTAAAGTCATTTGCAGAGAAATCTGGCATGTTGAGCAAATTAAAATTCGACATTAACGGAGATGACTTTCGTGAGGGCTTGACCGCTGTCATTGCGGGTAAAGTGGCAGAACCGCAGTTTGAAGGACAAACCAAAACAAAATTGGGTAATGGAGAGGTGAGTTTGTCTGTTGATCAGGCAGTGAGTACAATGTTGACAAACTATCTGGAGGAAAATCCAAAGGATGCCAAAGACATTGTTAGCAAAGTGATTCTTGCGGCTCAGGCAAGACATGCAGCAAGAAAAGCCCGAGAGTTAGTTCAACGCAAAAGTGTACTTAGTGGAGGAGGATTACCAGGTAAATTGGCCGATTGTTCTGATAAAGATCCTGCTGCCTGTGAAGTATTCCTTGTTGAGGGAGATTCTGCGGGTGGAACCGCAAAACAAGGACGAGACCGTAAATTTCAGGCGATTTTACCGCTACGTGGTAAGATTCTGAATGTTGAAAAGGCCCTTCAGCATAAGGTTTTCGAGAATGACGAAATCAAAAATATCTTTACCGCACTGGGAGTAACAATTGGTACTGAGGAAGATAGTAAGGCTCTTAATTTGGAAAAGCTGCGTTACCATAAGATAGTCATCATGTGTGATGCCGACGTGGACGGTAGCCACATTGCAACACTTATCATGACCTTCTTCTTCAGGTATATGAAATCCTTGATTGAAAACGGGTATTTATATATTGCCACACCTCCTTTGTATTTAGTGAAGAAGGGGCAAAAGCAGACATATTGTTGGAACGAGGATCAACGCTTACGCTTAGTTGAAGACTGGGGTGGAGGAAAAGAAAGTTCTCTGCACATTCAACGTTACAAAGGTCTTGGTGAGATGAATGCTGAGCAGTTATGGGAGACAACAATGAATCCTGAAGAAAGAACATTACGTCAGGTTACTATTGAAAGCGCAACAGAGGCTGATAGAGTGTTCTCAATGCTGATGGGTGATGATGTACCACCTCGAAAAGAATTTATTGAAGAGAATGCAACGTATGCAAACATTGATGCATAATAAACAGAACAGAATATAAAGGAAAGAGCTCATTTTGAGCTCTTTTTTTATGACTTAAACATTGATTGTTCCACTAAATACAAATTTTGCCGGACCTTCCAGCCAAATGTTTTTGAATGTTTTGTCTTCGGCAGAGAAGAACACTCTTAACTTTCCTCCCATCACATTTATATTGAAATCTGAAAAATGAGGTTTTTGTAGATGAGCAGAAATAGCACACGCAACAACACCCGTTCCACATGCTAATGTTTCATCTTCAACTCCGCGCTCATAGGTGCGGACCGTTATTTCATTTTCATCATTGAAATTAACAAAGTTTACGTTGGTGCCATCAGGAGCATATGTTGCAGAATTACGAACGCTTCGTCCTTCATCGACTACATTTACTGACTTAACATCTTCGATAAATTTAACATGGTGTGGCGACCCTGTGTCCAGAAAAGTATGTGTATCTGTTATGGTAATTTTATCTACATCAATCATTTTTAAAGTAACGATGTCATCTTTATAGGATGCGTGATGTTCACCATCAACCGCCATAAAAGCGAATCTGTCAGGCGTTTTTACAACACCTTGATGGACTGCAAATGCTGCTATACATCTGCCGCCATTCCCACACATTGAAGCTTCATGACCATCGCTATTGAAATATCTCATTGTGAAGTCTAATGTCGAATGACTCTCCAGAAGCATTAATCCGTCTCCTCCGATACCGAACTTTCTGTCACAAAGTCGGTTTATTAACTTGACATTCTCACCATCAAAATCACCATTTCTATTATCGACTATAACGAAATCATTACCTGTTCCCTGATATTTACTAAACGAAATTGTCTTCATCTGTATGGTTTGTTTGTTATTAAAAAGTAAACAATTGACAAAACGTCGTGTTTAGCTTACAAAAATACGCTGATATGACAGAATTACCTTAATGTTTGGCAAAAAAACGTTAAGGTCAAGTTAAAGTTCATATGCGGTATAATTATTGAAACTTTAGATTTTGTATCTTACATTAAATGGATATAAAAAATGTTAAAAATCAATTATAACCACTACAGCGATATGTTATAAGATTTTTAAACCTAACAGTAACACTTAAAAGAATATTTATATGAATGCAAAAAAGTTTTTTTACACATTCGCAATTGCGGTGATAAGTGCCGTGACAGGTGTTTATGTATTCTCGCACATCAATAAAAGCGAACCAAAGGTTATTACTATTAAAGAAGAGGTCCCATCGGTTGGACATTTTACATCTACTTTAACTCAGGCAACATTACCAGATTTAACAGAAGCTGCGGAAAATAGTGTTCACGCTGTGGTACACGTTAAAACAAAAAGTAGAGGAAAGGATTACTATTCAGGTAATCCATTCTATGACTTCTTTTTTGGTCCTGGTAGCGGATATCGTCAGCAGCCACAGCCGGTTATGGGAGCTGGTTCAGGTGTAATTCTAACCACAGATGGATATATTATTACAAACAATCATGTTATTGACAAAGCTGATGAAATTGAAGTCACATTAAACGACAGGAGAACATTTGCTGCTACTCTGATTGGAGCTGATCCAACATCTGATATTGCCGTAATTAAAATAGAAGCTTCAGATCTTCCATTTATTCCTTATGGTGATTCTGATCGATTAAAAATAGGAGAGTGGGTATTGGCTGTTGGTAATCCTTTTAATTTAACCTCAACAGTAACAGCAGGTATTGTTAGTGCTAAAGCGCGAAGCATTAACATTATTGCAAATCAGAACCAGACACTTGGAGTTGAGGCTTTTATTCAGACAGATGCTGCGGTCAATCCAGGAAACAGCGGAGGCGCCTTGGTGAATCAACGTGGAGAATTGGTTGGTATTAATACAGCTATAGCTTCACGCACTGGTTCTTTTACAGGCTACTCATTTGCAGTTCCTGTAACGATTGCTAAAAAAGTTGTGGCAGATCTTATGGAGTTTGGCGAAGTTCAACGAGGCTTGTTGGGAGTTAGTATTATTGAAGTAAGTAATGTTCCGGAAGAATTGACTGATGAGCTGAATGTCACAATAGAAAAAATAGAGGGAGTATTTATAGGTAGTGTAGCACCGGATGGTGGAGCCGAAGAGGCTGGATTAAAGGCTGGTGATATTATTCTATCGGTAAATGGTGAAGGTGTAAATTCAGTTCCGGAATTGCAGGAACGGGTAAGTATGCATCGTCCTGGAGAGAAAGTGAATTTAATTGTGCTTAGGGATGGAAAACAGAAACCTTTTGTTGTAACTTTACGTAATATACGCGGAACAACCGGGATTATTTCTTCCAATAAATTTGATGAAACTTTAGGAGCAAAACTTGAAGCAGTATCAAGCAATAATTTACGACGTCTTGGCGTTCGATATGGTATACAAGTTGCAGAGGTAGGAAATGGTAGTTTACGTCAAAGTGGAGTAAAGGATGGTTACATAATAACAAAGGTCAATGATCAGGTAATAAAGAGTGTTGAAGATTTTAAAACTGCTGTTACCAACGCAAAAGAAGGATTATTCTTGACGGGAATATATCCAAACGGAAGAGTGGTATATTATGCGGTTAATCTTAACGAATAAAATGTTTTCCGGCTAAACGGCACTAAAGGTTGGAAAACTACCGAAAATGTAGTACTTTTGTGCCGGATTTTTTTTAAGGAATATGAGACAACTCAAGATAACTAAGTCGATTACTAATCGCGAAAGCGCATCTCTGGATAAGTATTTACAGGAAATTGGTCGTGAAGAATTAATTTCTGTAGAGGAAGAAGTAGAGTTAGCTCAGCGTATTAAGAAAGGTGATCAGATCGCACTGGAGAAACTGACAAGAGCAAACCTTCGTTTTGTGGTGTCTGTTGCGAAGCAATATCAGAATCAAGGGTTAAGCCTACCAGATTTAATTAATGAGGGTAATCTGGGGTTGATAAAAGCGGCGGAGAAGTTTGATGAAACCAGGGGATTTAAGTTTATTTCATATGCCGTTTGGTGGATTAGACAATCTATCTTACAAGCTTTAGCTGAACAGTCTCGTATTGTACGTTTACCCCTAAACCAGGTTGGTTCGTTGAATAAGATTAACAAGGCTTATTCAAAGTTCGAACAGGAAAATGAGCGTAAACCTTCTCCAGAGGAATTAGCAGACAAGTTGGAGCTACCGGCTGAAAAAGTTGCTGATACGATGCGAGTTTCTGGGCGTCATATTTCTGTTGATGCACCATTTGTGGAAGGAGAAGACAATAGCTTGCTTGATGTGTTAGTTAATAGTGATTCGCCTAATGCTGATAAATCATTAATTAATGAGTCGTTGGCAAGGGAGATTGAACGAGCTTTAGCTACTTTAACTGAAAGAGAAAGTGATATTATTAAGTTATTTTTTGGAATAGGTTGTCAGGAAATGACTTTAGAAGAGATTGGTGAACGTTTCGGATTAACACGTGAGCGTGTTCGTCAGATTAAAGAAAAAGCGATTCGTAGATTAAGACACACTTCTCGAAGTAAGTTACTAAAGTCGTATTTAGGATAAAATATAGATATAATGCAAAAGGAAAGCCTCGAATTATTTCGAGGCTTTTTTGTTTATTAATTCTTCGAGACGTTTTATTTCATCTCTATGTTGCGCAGCTGTAATGAAATCCAGTTCTTTAGCAGCTCTTTGCATTTCTTTTCTTGTTTTCTCAATTGTTTTCTTCAATGCATCGGTACTCATATAAGATACAACGGGATCAGCTGCAATATCTGATACTTCAGGCTCAATGTAAGCCTTCGCATTTGATGAAGATTCAATAATTGAGCTTAATTGTTTATTTATTTGTTTTGGCGTAATATTATTGTCCTCATTGTATTTGAGCTGTTTTTCTCTTCTGTACAAGGTGGAATCTATAGTTGCCTGCATGCTTTTTGTAATCTTATCAGCATACATAATTACACGACCATTAATGTTACGTGCAGCACGACCTGCTGTTTGTGTAAGAGAACGTTCTGAACGTAGAAAACCTTCTTTATCAGCGTCTAATATCGCAACGAGTGAAACTTCCGGTAAATCTAATCCTTCTCTTAATAGATTAACTCCAATTAAAACGTCAAACGTTCCAAGCCGAAGGTTTTCCATTATTTTAACTCTCTCCAATGTATCAACATCTGAATGGATGTATTCGCATTTAATTGATAAGCGGGTTAAATATTTACTGAGCTCCTCAGCCATTCGCTTTGTGAGAGTTGTAACTAAAATTCGCTCGTTTTTCTCAATCCTGTCGTTAATCTCATTAATAAGATCATCAATCTGGTTTTGACTGGGGCGAACATCTATTTCAGGATCAAGTAAACCTGTGGGTCTGATAAGTTGCTCCACAACAATCCCTTCTGCTTTCTCTAATTCATATTCGGCTGGCGTAGCACTAACATATATAATCTGATTGACTAAGGATTCAAATTCCTCGAACTTAAGAGGCCGATTATCCATGGCGGCCGGGAGTCTGAATCCATATTCAACCAAGTTTTGTTTGCGCGATTTATCACCTCCGTACATCGCTCGAATTTGAGGTATTGTAACATGACTTTCATCTATGACGATTAAAAAATCATCAGGAAAATAATCAAGTAAACAGAAGGGGCGGGTGCCTTCTTTTCTTCCATCAAAGTAACGAGAATAATTCTCAATGCCAGGGCAATATCCGAGTTCACGAATCATCTCCAGATCATAATTGACGCGTTCGTCCAGACGTTTGGCTTCCTGCGATTTGTTATTTTCTTTCAGAAAGGCTAAATGAGCTGTTAGATCATCTTGAATTTCTCTTATAGCTTGTTGTGTTCGTTCTTTAGAAGTAATGAAAATATTGGCGGGATAAATGGTAATTTCATTCATCGCTTCGATGCGCTTACCATTCTCCGGGTGGAAAGTCTCTATTTCTTCAATTTCATCACCCCAAAAAATAATCCGACAAGCATAATCAGCATATGCAAGAAAGATCTCAACTGTATCACCTTTAACACGAAAGTTACCTCTTTCAAACATTACCTCATTTCGGGAATATAGACTGTCAACCAATTGCCTCAAAAAGGCATTTCTCGAATGTGACATTCCTTTGTTTATCTTGATGACTCCAGAGTGAAAATCTTCTGGGTTTCCAATACCGTATAAGCATGATACAGATGATACAACAATTACATCCCGACGACCAGACAATAATGCAGAAGTGGCACTTAGTCGAAGCTTCTCTATTTCGTCGTTAATAGAAAGATCTTTTTCAATATAGGTATCTGTAACTGGCAGGTAAGCTTCCGGTTGGTAATAATCGTAATAGGATACAAAATACTCGACAGCATTATCTGGAAAAAACTGTTTGAATTCTCCATAAAGCTGAGCTGCCAATGTTTTGTTATGAGATAATATTAGGGTGGGACGTTGAACCTTCTCAATAACATTTGCAACTGTGAATGTTTTACCAGAACCGGTTACTCCAAGTAATGACTGATGTTTACTAGTATCAAATATACCCTGTGACAACTGCTCAATCGCCTGTGGTTGATCACCTGTTGGACTGAAATCTGAAATAATCTTGAGTTCCATATTATGGAATATAAACTTTAAACTCTAAAACACAAAAAAGAGTTGCAAATTGCAACTCTTTGGCTTAAGTATAGATATTGTTATCTTTTCTTTCTTCGTTTTCTGTTAACTGTTTTTAGATTTCTCTTCGAACCACTCTTATATTGAGAGCGTGTCTTTAAATAAGCTTTT
>NZ_CEXQWX010000209.1:0-9457 GCF_982718395.1 Carboxylicivirga sp. | reverse complement strand
TTCAGCTTAAATTATCATATCGTATGATATCTTGGGACGTTGTCCCAAGCATTGAATTATAAGGCTTTCAGCCTTATTTATCTAATATTTCAACTCTTGATTCGCAATAATAATATTCAACGATTCGACAATTAAAATATCTGACAATATAATACCCCCTACGCCTGCGGCACCTCCACCTTGAAGGCTACTCTTTATACACAAATATCTACTAATGAAAAAAATCACTTAGAACATTGATAAACAGCGACATAAGCTATTTTTCCTGTTTTGTATTTTGTATCTTAAAGCATGATAATCAATGAGTTTGAGGGATTTTTTGATGGTTTTTTACCTGATGCAAGAATAGAAAAAAGAGCCGGGAAAGTTATGTCAGATATATATACTTTTGGTAAAGCAGTTGTCAACAAGTTTTGTAATACCAATATCGATAAAATAGGGGCTTACAGGATGTTCAGAAACCAAAGTTATTCATACGAAGATTTGTTTAAGGGTCTTATAAAATCCTGTGGTGACAACCAGAGCAATGGTCATATACTTTGCCTTCAGGACACCACAGAATTTAATTTCACCAACCATTTAGAAAGGATTGGGAAAGACGATGCAGACATTGGTCCTGTTAACTTGAATAATATTGCCGGGTTCTTCTGTCACCCGGTACTGGCCGTTGATGCAGGCTCAGGCATTCCTATCGGCATCCCTTCGCTTAAGCTGTGGAACAGGGCCTGGGACAAGAAAGATAAATTTGAGCGGAATTACCCAAAGTTACCAATCGAACAGAAAGAGCCATATCGCTGGATTGATTCAGCAATAAAAAGCAAAGATGTTTTATCGGAACCACACACTCTTACCATCATTGGAGACAGGGAGGCTGACATATACGAAGAGTTTTCCATAGTACCGGATTCCCGGGTCAATTTATTGGTCAGGGCCTGCAGAAACCGGAATTTAAAGGAAAAAGGACAGAAACTTTATGAAACATTAGACAAGCAGCAACCATGCACCGTGTATGAATTGGAAATAAAAGGAAATAAAAAACGAAAGAACCGGCTTGCAAGACTGTCCCTGAAGTATACAAAGGTGAAAATCAGGAAGCCTGCTAAGGTAAAAGGTGATAACTACCCCGACTCTGTAGAACTTTGGGCCATTGAGGCAAAAGAACTTACCGACAGTGTACCCAAAGGTGAAGAACCTATTTTGTGGAGGCTATTGACCACCCACCGGATTTCCTATAAAGACGATGCATTGAGTTGCTTAAAGTGGTACAGTAAACGATGGCTGATTGAAGAATTATTCAGAATTCTTAAAAGCAAAGGTCTCGACATAGAATCTTCCCAATTAGAAACAGGAGCAGCCCTTAAGAAGCTGGTGGTTTTGTCGCGCCAGGTAGCTTTAAAAATAATGACTCTTAAACTGTCTCTAGCCACGCACAACAATGTTAAGGTGGATGTGCTGTTTTCACAACAGGAGTTACAATTCCTGTCAATACTGTTACTCCAACTTGAAGGTAAGACAAGAAAACAGAAAATCCCTATGAAGACAAAACTACTGCCTGGGCCGCCTGGATAATCGCCCGGTTAAGTGGCTGGAGCGGTTATAAATCACACAGCCCTCCCGGTTATATTACCATTAAAAACGGTCTTGATATTTTTCAACATAAATTTGATGCATACCTGCTTACATTGGATTTCTTAAAACAAAAAGATGTGTATAAAGAGTAGCCTTTTACGAGGAGGATGAGTTACACTTGGCTTAACTTGGCAAATAGATAGTTTTAAGACAGTTATAAGTATACTGTATTATATGTCAAGATTAGTTAATCTGCCCCCTATAATCCCCTTAAAAAGGGGATGTGAATAGCATTGATTTACAAGATGAAGACAAAATAATTCAATAACTAATAACTCTTATAGCATTAGGTTTAATAGTTGATGAAGAATAGTTTTATAAATATTAATGAAACTAATTAGACAAATAAAAAATAGAATTCGTTACAATTAGTGAATTGAAAATCAGTGTTTCTAAAATCTGCACCTATAGCGGATAAACAATAATCTACAATCGATTAAAGACTAAGCAATATACCAAACAACTATGAAAGGAATCATATTAGCCGGAGGATCAGGTACACGCCTCCACCCCATCACCTTAGCCACATCCAAACAGTTACTGCCTGTATTTGATAAGCCAATGATTTATTACCCTTTGTCGGTATTGATGTTGGCAGGCATACGCAATATATTGATTATCACTACGCCCGAAGATCAGGCTGGTTTTAAACGTTTGTTGGGTGATGGTTCTCAATGGGGTATTCGTCTCGAATATGTGATGCAACCTTCTCCTGATGGATTGGCGCAGGCTTTTATTTTGGGGGAAGAATTTATTGGCGATGATGATGTATGCCTGGTTTTGGGTGATAATATTTTCTATGGTCACGGATTTACTGAGTTGTTAAAGAATGCTGTCACAACAGTTCAAGAACAAAACAAAGCTGCTGTATTTGGCTATTGGGTTAAAGACCCGGAACGCTATGGCGTATGCACCTTTGATGATGCAGGAAACGTAACAAGTATCGAAGAAAAGCCTGAACAACCCAAATCAAACTATGCTGTAGTTGGTCTATACTTCTACCCCAATGATGTGATTCAAGTGGCCAAAACCATTCAACCAAGTCATAGAGGAGAACTGGAAATCACCACAGTTAACCAGCAATACCTTGAAGAGAACCGATTAAAAGTGGAATTAATGGGACGTGGCTTTGCCTGGCTCGATACCGGTACCCATGAATCATTACTGGAGGCCAGTCATTTCGTTGAAACACTGGAGAAAAGAATCGGTTTAAAAGTAGCTTGCCCCGAAGAGATTGCTTACCATCAACAATGGATATCTAAAGATGAACTAGTACAACAAGGAAAACGGTTGAGTAAAAACCAGTACGGACAGTATTTGTTGGCAATCGCCGATAGAAATATATAACATCAATTAGCTTAATTACAACGTAATAAATTAATTGATGGCTCGTTCATAAAAACTTCCTCAAAGGCACCTAACACCGGAATAATATAAAATGTCAACAATTCAATTATCTGTAGTAGTACCCCTTTATAAATGTGCTCCTTTTATCAAGGAGTTGACAGAACGGTTAATAAAATCACTTTCTTCAATCAGTCCTAACTTTGAAGTTATCTTTGTGAATGACAATAGCCCATTAAATGACTGGGAATTGGTAAAAGAGGTTTCTCGTAAAAATGAGCGGATAAAAGGCATTAACCTGTCACGTAACTTTGGACAGCATTATGCTATCACTGCAGGATTAGAACATGCCAATGGTGATTGGGTCGTAGTGATGGATGGGGACCTACAAGATCAACCCGAAGAAATCAAAAATCTATATAATAAATCTGTAGAGGGCTATGATATTGTATTTGCTAAACGAAAAGACAGAAAAGATTCTTTTTTTAAACGAATGGGCTCAAAATTATTTTATAAAGTGCTAGCCTATTTAACAGATACCGAGCAAAACGCGGAGATTGCTAATTTTGGTATTTATTCAAAGAAAGTGGTACAAGCTATACTTAGCATGAGAGATTATACACGCTACTTTCCTACGATGGTCAAGTGGGTTGGTTTTAATTCAGCTGAAATTATTGTGACCCATAATGAAAGAGAAGAAGGAAAAAGTGGGTACTCTTTCAGCACTTTATTAAAGTTAGCATTGAATACTATTTTATCCTTCTCTGATAAACCCATACGCTTGACGGTTAAGTTGGGGATTATTATTTCATGCCTTGCATTTATATTTGCACTCTATGTATTATACCGGAGTTTAACACATCAAATAAGTGTCAGTGGTTACAGCAGTTTAATCATCTCCATTTGGTTTTTATCGGGCATTATTATTACCACCCTAGGTATTGTTGGTTTATACATTGGTCGTATGTTCGACCAGGTGAAAAACAGGCCAACTTACATCGTAAAAGACTCTTTAAACCTTAACGTGAATGATTAATATGCAATACTTAAGTTGGGATAGTGAGTTTTTTAACTATAAAATCGGAAAGGTTGATTTAGATACCCTTAATAATGAAGAACTGGTAAAACTAAAAGAAGAGCAAGTCAAACAAGGCTATGACCTGCTGTACTTAATGACTACTAATGAAAAGAGAGTATCCAAACTGGAAAATGCCAATATTGGTGCCGCATTAATGGATGAGAAAGTTACTTACTTTAAAAATATTGATAGCAATCCTGAGCAATTAGAAAATAGTCATATATCAGAGTACACTCAAGATCCTTGTCCGGAACTACTGCAGTTGGTTTATTTAAGCGGTCATGAAAGTCGTTTTAAAAAGGATACAGAACTGGCACCATATTTTGAAGAGATGTACAAAACCTGGATTGATAATTCCATCAGCGGACAATTAGCAGATACGGTTCTGGTGCATTGTGACAATCAACAAATCAATGGTTTTGTAAGCCTTAAGAAAGAAGGTCTTACAGGTAATATTGGTTTGATTGCAACAGCAAAGAAGCAACATGGCAAGGGTATTGGCAGGCAGTTAATGCAAGCCACCGAAAATTGGTACATAAGGAATAAAATTACCAATGCCACCGTTGTAACACAGCTATCGAATAAACAGGCATGTTCTTTTTATAAAAAGAATGGATACTCAATTAAAGAAATACAATATATCTACCACCTATGGAACAAATGATACCATTTAACAAACCCTATATAACAGGCAAGGAAGCTCATTATCTGTATAAAGCCGTTGAATCAGGTCACTTAAGTGGAAATGGACCATATACAAAAAAGTGCCAAACTTTCTTTGAAGAGCGGTGGGGCTTCAAAAAAACCTTGCTAACAACAAGTTGCACCGATGCACTTGAGATGTGTGCAATGCTAATCAATATCCAACCCGGAGATGAAGTCATTGTTCCATCATATACTTTTGTTAGTTCTGCATTGGCCTTTGTGAGACAAGGTGCACATATTGTGTTTGCCGATAGTCGACCAGACCATCCTGGCATTGATGAGAGCAAACTGGAGGCATTAATAACATCTAAAACTAAAGCCATTGTTCCTGTTCACTATGCAGGAGTCGCATGCGATATGGATATAATAATGGACATTGCAGATCGGCATAACCTTTTTGTTATTGAAGATGCTGCTCAGGCAATTGATAGTTACTATAAGGATAAACCCCTGGGAAGTATAGGTCACCTTGGAACATTTTCATTTCATGAAACCAAGAATATACAATGCGGAGAAGGAGGCCTTTTAGCCATTAATGATAAACGTTTTATTAAACGAGCAGAAATCCTATGGGAAAAAGGCACAAACAGGGCAGAATTCTTTCGTGGTGAGATCAATAAATACGGTTGGGTTGATACAGGTAGTAGCTTTTTAACCAGTGAATTAAATGCCTCTTTTTTATACGCTCAGTTAGAAGAGCTGGATACAATCCAAAATAGGCGAAATGAAATTTGGCAAACCTATAATAACGGATTAGAAAAATGGGCCGATAATAATAATGTTATATTACCTACAGTACCTTCTTATGCCACCAACAACGGACATATGTTTTATTTGGTATGCCCTACCCCTTTATTCCGCAATGAGCTTATTAAGTATTTAAAAAACAGAGGAATTCATGCTGTGTTTCATTACTTAAGCCTGCATAAAAGTGACTTTATTCTTAAGCAAGATAGTTCAATTGAAGAACTATCCCATAGTGACCGTTATAGTGAATGCTTAGTTCGCTTACCATTCTTTTTTGAGTTGGGAACACAGGAATTAATAGTGGAAACAATTAATGAATTAAATCAATAGTTTTTAAATGATTAAAGAGAAAGTTGATACAGCATCGGTACAATTATTTAGGCAAAAAACTATTCTACTCGGTGGTATGGCATTAACCGTGTTGTTGGTTGTTTTATATGCTTTAAACAAAGGGATTGTTTTTTCAGACGAGTCATGGTACTTGCTTCATTTACGTTTACCAGATGCGGTTATTCCTTATAGCCAATGGCATGCTTACGCCTTAAAGTTATTTCCTGAAGGCATCTTAGCAATCAGAATAGTAACTGTACTTTTATTGTTACTGAGTGGTATAATATTTTCATTGTGTTTGACGTGGAAAGGCAGTTTTACAATATTTCAAGCCCTAACTACTTCCATTATTGGTCTCTTTGTTTTATTTATGCCAGTTCAGTTTGTACCAAATTACATGACTTTTAATTCTATTATTCTTTTTGCTGGCAGTGGTTTATACATACTAGCTCTTAGAGTTGATACAAAGAAGTTAGTTGTTATATTTAGTGTATTGGCAGGAATTATTTATGGACAATTGTTCTTTGTAATGATTACCAATATGGCTATTTATGGAATGTTAATAATCTTACCTTTTTTAATACAAGAACGAAAAACAGCATTCATCAATGTATTAGCCTTATTTTCTGGCACAATAATAGGTTTTCTTCTCTTCTTTTGGAGTATTAAAGGTTTAGAACAGTTTTACCACGAAACATTAATGGCTTTTAAATACCATGCATTTGATGAATCACATGGCATTAAAGACTTGGTTAAGTGGTCAATCAGTACCTTTACTTATATAGTTAAAGAGGTAGCATTGCCAGCCATTTTATTACTAATAATTAAGTGGGGAAAGAATATCAATTTAAAAGTAAAGTCAGTAACAATTGCAGTGTTGGTTTTATATTTTCTTGTTATTACTTTAACTGATCTGAGAACTAATTTCAGAAACATTACCCCACCAACCATTATTTTGTCAATCGCTACATTTATTATAGCTGATTTGTTTATCAACAAAAATTATCGGGAAGCATTAATTGGTCTATTTTGTTTGTTTATTCCTTTCTTTGGCTGTTTGGGTACAGATGTCAACTTCTCTATCCGGGCATCTTTATATAGTTTACCAATCATTGTATTTGTATTGCAATATGCCATTGTAAACTCTCAAAAGAAAACGTTTTTCTTTTTGATATTCTTTCTGCTTTTTGCGACATTACGTTTTAGTATCCAGTTTACAAATGCATCTGGCTGGAATGGATATAGGCTTTCTCAACAGAAGATAGCCTTAAGTGAGTTAAATGCAGATGAAGCAATCAAGTTAGATCAAAAAAGGTTCAACTCACTAAAAGAACTTCAAACTATAATTAATCCAGGGGATACAATGCTGGTTAGTCACCATAACCTTTGGGGATATGTCTATCTATCTGAAGGGGTGACTCCTTTATTGCAATTTAAATTTAATGAAGAACGGCTGGATTTCTATTTCAAACAAAATCAATTGCAAAAGACAAAACTTGCTTTAATTGAAGATACTGACAATCCCTTTCCAGAGGGTTATGTTCAAAGTTTTGGTTTTAAAAACTATAGACTACATCAACTAAAAAGTAACAGTGGCCTTAATGTTTATATCCTCAACAATTAATGATGTCAATAACTATTACAAGCATCAATATTTTATTTAAAAGAAAATTGTGACATCATTAAAGCAAAAAAGCTTCAAAGCTTTTATCTGGGATTTTTTAGGCAAGTTTTCAGGTCAGGGAATTGGTTTTTTTATATCAATATTACTTGCCAGGCTATTAGCCCCTGAGGAGTTTGGATTATTAGCGATGGCTAATGTTGTTATCAGTCTTGCTGGCGTGTTGGTTGATATGGGTTTGGGAAGTGCTTTGATCCAACGAAAGGATGTAAAAGAAGAACACTTTGGCTCGGTATTCTATTTTAATATTTCAATAGGTTCATTACTTTTTATAATTTTTTATTCCTTGTCAGGACTTGTGTCTGACTTCTATGAGCAGGCTGCTTTAAAACCTGTTGTTCAGGTAATGTCTTTAAACTTTATTATTAACTCGTTTTGTAATGTGCAACGAACATGGTTGAGAAAGCAGTTAATTTATTCTGTACCTACCAAAGCCGGCATATGGTCATTAATAATAGGTGGTGGTGGTGGTCTAACTTTGGCGTATTTGGGATATGGCGTCTGGGCATTGGTCATTCAGAGCCTGATAAGTGGTATCGTTAATAACATTTATATCTATTTGTTTACGGGATGGAAACCCCACCTTATATTTAAATTCTCGGCCTTAAAAAGCCTTTGGGGATTTGGTTTTAAAATGTTTTTATCTGGTTTATTGGATACCATCTTCAGACAAATGGATTCGTTAATCATTGGTAAATTATTCCAACCTGCAACATTGGGACAATATTATCGTGCCAAATCACTCGATCAATTTGTTATTCGTTATACTTCTGGTAGCCTAATGTCTGTTTTGTTTCCGGTATTAAGCCAGGTGAGCGATGACAATGAGCGCTATAAGCAAATTGTGTATTCTGCATTTCATGTACTTAATTTTGTAACCTTTGCGCTTATAGGAGCACTTTACCTGACTGGTACTGATTTGATTATTTTACTTTTTGGAAACCAATGGTTAATAGCAGGTGAATATTACCAAATAATAGTACTGGCTGGATTCGTTTATCCTTTTAGTGCCTTACTGGTTAATATTATTTCAAGCAAAGGAAATTCAAGTGCATTTTTAAGGTTAGAAATCTACAAAAAAATTGTAATAGGTAGTAACTTCTTAATTGGCTTCTGGTTTGGGCTGAAAGGATTTTTATATGGCATGGTCATAGCCTATACTATAGCTCTGATACTGAATATCCACTTCTCTGCCAAAGAAATGAAAGTAGCAAAAAGGTGGTTTTATACTATAATATATAAGTACCTTGTATTAGCTATCTGTATAAACGGATTTTTGGCTTTCATCAATGAACGTATTATACTCGAGAACCATTTTATTCATGGAATAACATTTGGGCTTACTTTTCTTACCATTTATATTAGTTGTGCATTTGTTTTTAAGATGGATGGGCCCAAGATTATAATTGATGAGATAAAAAAGCTAAAGACTAAAAACAAAAACTAAGTCATTATTAAACAATATGATACCAGTAACAAAACCTTTTTTGCCATCAAGAAAAGAATATGACTCCTTAATTGATCAGGTTTGGGAACGAAACTGGCTTACCAACAGCGGGCCTTTAGTTAATGAATTAGAATTATTACTAAAGCAGTATTTAAAATTAGATCACTTATTGTTTACAGGTAATGGGACTATTGCTTTACAGATTGCCATTAAATCCCTTGATTTAAGAGGCGAGATTATAACAACTCCTTTTTCCTATGTTGCTACCACCAGTTCAATTGTTTGGGAAAATTGTCAACCTGTTTTTGCTGATATTGATCCGGAACGGCTCACTATTGATCCTCACAAGATAGAAGCGTTATTAACTGAAAAAACTTCAGCTATTCTGGCTACACATGTATATGGTATACCGTGTCATATTGAAGAGATTGAGACAATAGCTCATAAACATCAATTGAAAGTTATTTATGATGCTGCACATGCGTTTGGAACCCTA
>NZ_CEXQWX010000208.1:0-9572 GCF_982718395.1 Carboxylicivirga sp. | reverse complement strand
GGACCAAATGCCAAGTCGCCTGCATCACCCAAGCCAGGAACAATGTATGATTTTGAATTCAACTCAGCATCAACAACTCCTAACCATAAAGTAACGGGTTCACCCTTAAATATATTTTGAACATACTGAACTCCAGCTTCACTAGCCACTAACGACACTATATGAACGTGCTTTGGTTTACCTTTTACCAATAATGCTTTATATGCCAATTCAATTGAGGTACCAGTTGCTAACATCGGATCACTCAGCAACACTATTTTATTGTCTAGCGATGGAGAAGAAATATATTCAATATGGATATCAAAATCACCTTTTTCATTGTATTTACGATAAGCCGAAACAAATGCATTTTCAGCTCTGTCGAAGTAATTTAATAAACCCTGATGTAATGGTAATCCAGCTCTTAAAATTGAGGCAATAACCGGCTCTTCATTCATCACTGTTTCCTGAGCAACACCAAGTGGTGTATTAATGTCTTTTGTCTCATGTGGCAGTACTTTACTAATTTCGTATGCCATAATCTCACCCATACGTTCGATATTTCTTCTGAATCGCATTGGATCAGTTTGAATAGAAGTGTCACGAATCTCCGCAATAAAGCGGTTAAAAATGCTTTGTTGTTGATTGAAAGTTGTTGTTTGCATTTGGAAATTTTGAGTGCAAAGTAAATAAAAATTGGGGAGAGTGATAGCCTAATACAACAGCATTTGAATTACGATATTTCTTAATTATTGATATCTGATGAGACATTCAGTTTCAAGGTAACTTTTTATTAACTTGATCAATATCCTGTTTTTTAGTTTTAATCAGGAATAAAATATACTGTGGTACTATAGAATTATAACTGAGAAATGTGAATTTAAAAGGATAAGATACCTCCTTCATTTTAGAGACTAAAGGTTGAGTTATTCGCGTGTAATTAACCCAATCGTTCTTTAGTAAGTAATGCTTTAACACACATTTCGGCAGCAAATGCTTAACCTTCTCTTTAATACCCTGTATTTTAGTCTTGTATACTGTTGGCTGTAACTCATCTGAATAATTCACATTCAAAGCATTGAAGTATCTTTTATTCAACAGGTTTACATAGAAAACCTTCGATACTTTCTTATCTCGGGGGATGGATTTGAAAAATGTTAGTAGTTCAATATCCCAAAATGGCAATCTCACATCATAACCAAAAAAAGTAAACACTTTACTGGCATTAACTGTGAACCTAGAGTGTTTTCCTGCGCAATCAAGATCTTCAAAGATAGAATATGGCATATCATCGCCACTATAACATGCTACCTTGTGCTGCAGAGATACCAATTCCTTTTGATAGTCTTTTTTCTTCAGTTTGAATAAATTATACCGACACCTCAGGTAGGCCTTTGAGATGTTTTCTCTAAGAAGATAAGGCGAAAAAGATTTTACAAATTGACTGCCACCAATAAAATCACCTCCATGTCCTGGAATAAAAATACTTTCTTCGGGCAACAAACCATTATCTTTAAGATATTTAACCGCATAGAATTCGTGTAAGTGCGCCGAAGACCTTCCATTAGACGCAAATAGAATATAGTCGTTTAACATCTCAGTATCTTCTTCCGAACTTATAAATGTATCAGAATACTCGATGTTATACCATTTAACATTTAATTTTCTGGCGATTCTTTCAGCTATTATAACTTCTTTATTGGAGGGCTTTCCATATGTAAAAGTTATGATCTTCGGATATGTTTTTTTGATCAGGATACTCAAAATTAATCTTGAATCGTAACCACCACTTAGTGGAATTACAACTGTCCTGTTTCCTAAACTATCAATCATTCGATTAAAAGCTCTTTCAATTAAGATACTAGCATAGTTTTCAAGCTTTGAATCATAATTGATTTCCCTGTCAGATACTGCATAGGTAAAGTAGCGTCTGAATTGCACACCCTCAGAAGTAAACCTGTAGACACACCCTCCTCTCATACAAAGAACGCCTTCATATAAACTCTTCTCAAGATGTGTATGTCCAGAAGCTAATAACTGATTAGCCCCCTGTCTGTCAATGATACAATTTTGAAAACTATCTGTTCTATCTGAAAACAGAAATTTATCTGAGTTTTGTTTATAGAATAGTTCGTTCAGTTGGTCAGGGCTTACAATGGCTGTAGCAAATTCATTTTTTTTTATATACAGGATATAAAATGAGCCATTTATTCTATCTGTCAACTTTTCAATATCATCATCTATTATATCAATAATTCGATTACCAACATCATTTTTTTCTACAAAACAACCATCAATAAAGATATATCCAGTGAAAAATATTCCTTCTGCTACCCGATTATTATCATCAACTAATACGTCAAAATTCATCATTTTGCCCTTTTACTATGTTATCATGATTCTTTACGGCATTATAAATGAAGCGTAAATAAACACCATTAAAAACAATGCCAACCAATGTTATAATTATCATAGTAGTGTAAAAAGAAGTTTGCATTGCACCACATATGCTAATTGTAAGTATTCTAAAAACGAATAGTGAGGTGGAATAAGCAATCGCCTCTTTCTGCTTATTAAGAATAGGAATTAAATTTGATAAAGGTATTGTCCAAAACATGAAAAATAACCATGGTGAAACAATAAATATGATATAATATACCGATTCCCACTCATTGAATATTCCAAATGCCATTGCTATCCCAATAATTATCTCAACAAGTAAAAAAGATAAAAAATATAGACCGACTAATGGCTTATAAACTTTATAAATGGCTGATTTGAGAACTTTTAATTCATTCTTTATGAATGATAGATGTTGATATAAAACTGTTGAGAGACTTTGTGAGATAAATGTTATTGGTATTCCAATCACTTTTTGTGCAATCCCATAGTAGGCGGCAGCACTAGTCCCATAATACATCCGTAACAGGATAATTATAAGCTGACTTGAGCTTGTATTTAGGATCGTATTTATTGTATTATGGAGTAGAAAGGTAAATTTCCCCTTATAGTTTGATAAACAAAAGTTTGACTTGGTGGATGGCAAATAAAAGATTATTATAAGAAGGCTTGTTAGCGAATAGCCAATTATAGTGGCCAGAATTAGTAATTCTCCTTTAGCAGAAAACATGAAGGCACTTAATACTTGAAATAATGAAAGGAATAATGACTTTAATATCCGACTGATGGATATTTGCTTAAAGCGCTTTAACCTAGACATTAAAGCCTCGCAAAGATTAAGGAGGGACATTGAAAAGACTCCAATAAACAATGCAATAAAAATCAAAAGCAAATTATTGTTACTAAAATGTAACTTTCTAACACCAATAGCTGCAACAATTGCAAAAATAAGCGATAATATCAAAACAGTTTTAGTTGCAAACCTATAAACAGTCTTAGCTTCATCCACTGATTTAGATTGAACAATAAGTGTTGGAAACTGAAAACTGGTCAGAATACTTAAAAGATTGATTATGGCCATGTAGGTAAAGTATGATCCAACTGAGTCAGAATCGTATAATTTTAGTAACACAGGTAAAGTCAATAGACCAATAGCCTGACTTAATATATTGCCTGTGAAAATTTCAAGTACTTTTCTGTAAAGATCCTTAATCAAAGCAGTTGGTTTAATTTAGTTTTAAGCTTTCGCAGCAGATTATACTTTTTTACAAACTTCATCACTCTGGGCAACCTGTTATATTCATACTGGTAATATGTGGTCGGTATTGAGCCAAATCCTCTCAAAAAAAGAGCAATGCCTTTTATATCAGATCCACTTAAATCTAATACACGGTTTTGTCCACTCATCTTACGAATATAATAATCAACTATACCAAATGAGGCGCTTAGCTTTTTTGCTTCATTTAATGATGCCGAAAGTAAAAAAACATCTCTTTTCCTCCCTTGTAAAAAGAAGCCTCCTGAAATAACTTTACCATCCTTAGCTGCATAAACTAATGTTCCCCAATCAGCATTAGTTGATTTTAATATCAATAGCTTAAAGGCACGAACAGTCGCTTTAGACATCTTAAGTTCTTTATTGCTCTTAGCCATTTCGTTACGTATTAGGAATAACATTGTAGGATCATTACTTTCAAAAAGACTTATTCCATTCCTTTCTACTTTTCTTATATTGCTCCTGTGCCTTTGTTCATAGTTTCGCCTTAACTCATCATACGTTTTACCAAGCTGTAAATAATGAGTACTTCGGGCTTTAAAACCTTGTCTGGAAAAAATGTTTTGATACACAAAAGAATATGATATAAGTCTAAATGGTTTAAAGCATGGTAAATTAGGCAGGTCTTCAATGTTGATATTCACATTCTTGGCTTTATGGAAAACACCTAAGTTCTGTATCTCAGCCGGCATTTGAATAAAATGCCAACCAAATCTTTTAGTGATTGGTATGGGCATAACGAGTTCGTAATCATTCACAATGAGTCCATACCAGTTTTCACAAATAAGATCCAGAACTGAGCTGTACCCTAAGGGTGATTCATTATATGCATTTTTAATGCAACCATCCCATTTTATTTCATCAATTTCATTTCTTCTAAGTAGACTGTATTCCATATAAACACTAAAACGTATTGTTATTTGTCATTATTGCTCAACAAAGGCATGCATATTAAAAAAATAATATGGTTTTTTTAACGTTACTATTAAAAACAAATGAACTTTGAAGGGTAAATTACAAAGAAAAGCCACCATCGTAACAACAAGCGAACTAGCAACTGATTACCGTTTACTTAAACTCTCAAAATCATTAGAGGAAGCCGGTTATCTTTGCAACTTTGTTTGCCGAATTAAAGACAATCACCTACCGTTTACCCAATCAAATAAGAAAGTTATATATCTTAATACGATTTGGCAAAGTAGTCCTTTGTTTTACCTTTTTTATAACCTCCGCATATTCTTCTTTCTTATTTTCCATAAAGCAGATTTAATCGTTTCAATTGATTTAGATACATTGGTTGGATGTGGATTGGCTAAACTATTTAAAAAATCAAAACTTCTTTTTGATAGTCATGAATATTTTCCCGAATCACCCGAGATAAATAAAAAACCGTGGATTAAAGCAATCTGGAGGCTGGCGGAAAAGTTATTTATTCCAATTGTTGATATTGGAGTAACTGTTTGTCAACCCATTGCCGACATTTACAAACGAAAATACAATAAAGATTTTCTTGTAATTAGAAATGCTCCATTATCAGAGCGAATAGCAAAACTAGAACATGAAAGAAAACAAAACTCTAAATTTACATTGCTATATCAAGGTGCAGTCAATTATGGCCGGGCACTAAAGCAGCTAATTAAAGCAATGGAGTATATTGACAACGCAGAGTTGATAATTGTTGGAGATGGGGATATATTCAATGAACTTAAAACCCTATCAATAATGCAAAGAGATAAAATTACATTGACAGGAAAAGTTCCTTTCGAAGATTTACCATGTTATACTTCCCAAGCTGATTTAGGAATTGCATTGTTAGAAAATATCGGATTGAACAACTATTATGCCCTCCCTAATCGTTTATTCGATGCTCTTCAGGCTGAGCTGCCTATGCTAGGAATTGACTTTCCTGAAATTAAACGTTTTATAAAAGAAAATAACTTTGGTACAACCATTAGCAGTATAGAACCACAAGATATTGCATACGCAATAAATCAAATAAAAAACAATCCGAAGCAATTATATGAATGGCGTAAGAATGCGAGTGTTACCAAAACCAAAGTTAATTGGGAGAATGAAACAGCTAAACTTAAATCTACCTTAACACAACTTTAGCCACATTTTCATTTAAGTGCACATCACCAATTATTTGTCATACTTGTACCTAACAAACTACAAGATGAACAAATTAACCTTAACCTTATTGGTGCTTATTTGCACCATTATTTCTTATGGCCAAAATAAAGGCCATTTCAACATCTCAACCAACCCTTCTTCAGCCATTGTTCGTTTGACTGAGTTTCCAGATGTGGAAAAGAGAACACCTGCAAGTTTCTCTGATTACAAGCCAATGCTCTACAGTATCCGTGTCGAAAAACACAATTATCAAACAATTGACACACTGATTCATTGCCTGCCCGGACGCATTATCGATTATCATTTTAATCTTATACCTAAATCCAGCATATGTAATATCACTTCAACCCCTTCCGGAGCACAAGTTTTTATTAATCATCAAAAAGTTGGTGTTACACCTATAAATGATTATTCAATCTCATGTGGGTCCAACGTAATCACACTAATTAATGAGCATAATGTAAAGTGGCAGGAAACTTTTACAGTAGATGAATCATACCCTTTGCTGGTTAGTCATAATTTTTATCAGACTGAAGTCGCGAATGATGTTGATTATATGACAAGTAACAAAACATACAGCACGCCAACAAATCAAGATTTCTATGATACTGACGATTCAAATATTTCAGAAAATGAAACGTATGGAGGCTTTGGCGCAGTTGGCTTTTATACTATGCTTGGTTCCAATGGAGCTAAAGGCACATCATACCGATATGGAGCCGATTTGTTTCATTATATACGTATCTGGGGCGAGTCAAATAAAGAGTCAGACATTCAAGGTTTTGGATTAGAAGGTGTATTACCCCTAGATTTGGATAAAGCAGGATTATACCTAAAGGGTGGACTTGTTTCCCGTTCGTTCGAACCCCTAAATTCATACGGTCGGCAATCCATTGGATTCGTAACTGTCGGAGCGGGTATAAGTATCAAACCCACTCCACATTTTCAAATTTTTGGTGAATTTGAATTTGGCATGTTTGATGAAGAACAAAACCAGGATACTATTGATCTTTGGAAAGAAAAACACAACAATTTTAGTACGCTTGGTGGCTGGATCGGAATTCGGGTAGCCTTTTAGTTATAATGCTTATTTTTGCAGAAAAACATTTTATGCAACAAGGCCAGTTAGCACATTTACAACCTCTTTATAAACTCATAATTCTTTTCTCGGCAGTAATAATTTCGGGTTCGCTTTCAACAATGATGATGGGAGTCATTGCAGAGCCTGTTTTTAATGTTGATGTCCACTCAATTGAATCAATGATGGAAAATGTTGCATTTATGCAAGCGTATCAAATTATCCAAAGCATAAGCTTATTTGTTACCCCCTCACTCCTTGCATTCTATTTGTTTTTCAGAAGTTTTAGGCACGGAATAAATGGTAAGGCTAAGATATCCGGAGCTTTTATTGCCATAACTGTTGCTGTGATATTTTTTGGGCAATTCTTTATAATATACACTGGTTGGCTCAACCACCAGCTTCAACTGCCTGAGTCAATGCAAAACATTTATAACTGGATGGTTGATAAAGAAGCGGAGGCAGGTGACTTAACCACCATTATGCTCCAATACGACAATTGGTTCCAGATTACAATCACAATATTATTGCTGAGTGTTTTACCTGCAATTGGTGAGGAATGGCTATTCAGAGGTTTATTGCAACATGAATTGAATAATATTTTTAATAATAAACACATTGCCATACTAATAACTGCAATACTTTTTAGCGCTATACACATGCAATTCTTAACCTTTTTGCCTCGCTTCTTTTTAGGGATAATACTGGGATATCTCTTTGTCCTGTCAGGCAATCTTTGGCTATCAGTCATTGCACATTTCATCAATAACTTTATGGCAGTTGTCGTTTATATGTTCTTGAATAATGATGACACCTCGCCATTGGATATGTCGACTGAGAATCCTTTTGGAGTTGGGGTGATATTAAGTGGATTGGTGATTATTGCAGGCCTGTATCTTATTAATGTTTTAAGCACTCAAAAAAGTACTCAACCAAACAGCTATTGAGGCTCTTTCTCATGTTTGCGAAGAAGATAAACCACTCCATAATTGGCACACTTATTTCTTTTCTCGTCAGCATCTAAGTTATCAAAGTAAGCTTCAATTTCATTCCAGATAGCCAGAACAATTCGGTCGGCTGCATTTCTAAGTTCCGTTACCTTCTCATGCATTTTTTGAGTAGTAACCAGTAGGTTTTTGTGATTATTAAAATACTCAACAAATTTCTCATACTTAATCTTAACCATAGCAATGGATGGATTATAAATGCGCGTACCTCCTCCCATCATGCCGCGTCTTTCTTCTCCTTCTACCACCTGCTTGCCAACTTGTAATAATTGTTGTTCGGTACCTAATTCAGGCACTGACTTCTCATTTATATCAAAACCATACAATTTACGGACTTCCGGTTTTATTTCTCCTCTAGCAATGCAAAAATTCAGAACCTGAATAAAATGTGAAACATATAACCGGGTTACTTTAAATTGGTCACCTAATAATTTTCCATATTTTGCTTGTCGGTCTTTACTAAAATTATATTGTGATATCGCCTGTTCATATTGAGGTAGAAATGATTGCAGCTCAAGAAATAACTTCTGACTAAAAGCTAAATCAAAAGGACTCAGCTGCATACCTCTTTGCAAAGCAGCTTTTAAAGCCCGCAAGCGAGCCTGGTCTGTATTGGGAAGACGACGATATGGCATGTTGTTTTCAGTTAAAAGAGACCTATTCGCATCTAAAAGTAGAAAAAATAACTTCTATTAACAAATGTCTCTAGTTCAATCATTTTTATATTTCATTTTTTTAGCATTAAAAGCTTCATCATCAAAACCGACTTGTTCATCAGGATGAAACAGTCGTTCATAAAAACGTATTATTTTAATAAAGGTTACTTATTTCTCAAAATCAGTTGCATAAAAATAAAAAAGAGCCATCCCGAAAAGGATAGCTCTTTATAATATCACTAACGACTATGTACTAGTCTTGCAGTTTTGCTTTTAAGAATTCGCGATTTAGGCGCGCAATATTCGAAATCGAAATTCCTTTTGGACACTCAATTTCACAAGCTCCTGTATTGGTACAATTACCAAAACCAAGCTCATCCATTTTTGCTACCATGTTTTTAGCACGGCGGGCAGCCTCAACTCTTCCTTGTGGCAATAAAGCCAGATGACTTACTTTAGCTGAAACGAATAACATGGCCGAACCGTTTTTACAAGTTGCAACACAAGCTCCACAACCGATACAAGAAGCGGCATCCATTGCCTCATCAGCATCGTCCTTAGGAATAGGAATTGCATTAGCATCAGGTATACCACCGGTGCTTACTGAAGTATATCCTCCAGCTGCGATGATTGTATCAAAAGCATTACGATTTACGATTAAATCTTTGATAACCGGGAAGCCAGCTGAACGCCAAGGTTCAATGGTAATTGTCTCTCCATCCTTGAACTTTCGCATGTGTAATTGACATGTTGTTACATCATCATCCGGCCCGTGAGGACGGCCATTGATATACAATGAGCACATACCACAAATACCTTCGCGACAATCGTGATCGAATGCAACAGGCTCTTTTCCTTCATTGATTAACTGCTCATTAAGCACGTCCATCATCTCCAGAAATGAACTGTCTGTTGATACTTTATCTAGTTTATATGTCTCGAAACGACCCTTGTCTTTAGGCCCGTTCTGACGCCAAACCTTAAGAGTCAAACTTATATTATTTTCCATTTTTCTCTGTTTAACTTATGAACATTAATGACCT
>NZ_CEXQWX010000207.1:0-9825 GCF_982718395.1 Carboxylicivirga sp. | reverse complement strand
TAATAGCAAAGGAGAGTTGAAAAATATACCTGATGCAAAGCTTATATCTTCTGTTACAGATAATTATTTAGATTATAACTCCATATTCTTCAAAAAATTTAAGGCTAAGGTTACTTTCAATGATAAGACCGATTCATTTAAGGGAAACTTATACATACTTAGGGATTCATCTATAGTTGTATCTATCATCCCATTAATGGGCATGGAGCTTTATCGTGTTCGTTTAACCGAAGGTACTGTGGAAATTATCGACCGACCGAAAAAGAACTATTCGTTTGGCGATTATAAAGTATTGTGGGATAAGTTTTTAATAGAGCTTAATTACGAAACGCTTCAAAGTATATTGAATAATGAAATGTTTGTTTATCCGGTAGATGATAAGGATAAGTATTTGAAGCGATATAAACATTATTGTAGCGATAATGTATATCAGTTACAGTCGTTAAAAGACGGAAAATTCTCCAGAAAATATAAAAAGGAAAAAACTGAAAATATTATATTTCATCAGTTTTCGATTTTACCTGATATCTTCAAAGTTAGCAAGGTGTATATTAAAGATTTTTCTGCTAATAGTCAGGTGTCCGTAGCATATTCTGACTTTATAGAACACAATGATGATTTGATTGCTACATCCTTGCTTATTGAAGGGAAAAAGGGATTGGATAATTTTGCTTTGCAAATCAATTTTGAGAACATTGAGGTCAACGGTGACAACTCAATTGGATTTAAGGTTTCTGAAAAATATAAAAAAAATGATCTAAGCAATGTCAGGTAAGAG
Organism: Carboxylicivirga sp.; assembly: GCF_982718395.1. NCBI lineage: Bacteria > Pseudomonadati > Bacteroidota > Bacteroidia > Marinilabiliales > Marinilabiliaceae > Carboxylicivirga > Carboxylicivirga sp. The sequence goes on along the minus strand of NZ_CEXQWX010000207.1, from coordinate 9,047 downwards.
TCTGTTTGTCATATCGTTTCTGCTTTTTTTGTCTTTTGTTTCATCTAATGCTCAGGATATTGCTGAGTTAGAAAGTCAAAAGGATAATTTAAGCAAGAAGATAAATAACTCTACAAAGTTGCTTGAAAAGTATAGTAGGCAAAAAGAGAGTAATTTAAAGCGTGTGACAGTCTTGAATCAACAAATAGTTGATCGAGAAAGACTAATTTCTTTATATCAGAGTGAAATAGATTTACTAAAGGATGAAATAACTGATATTAAGGAAGAAATTGCTAATACTGAGAAAAGTTTAAATGAATTAAAAACTCAATATGAGCGCTTGATAAAACAAACGTTTGCTAATAAGAAACGCTATAATGAGTTGTCTTTTTTCTTTGGAGCTGAAAGCTTTAATGAGGCATACAGACGATATAGCATGTTAAAGGAATACAATCGTTTTCGTCATAATCAAGGGGTTCTAATCAAGGAAAAATCGACTGAATTAGAAGAAAGTCATTCATTACTCGATGCCAAGTTAAAAGTGCAAAATAACGCCTTAAATACTGTAAATAGTCAATATGAAAGATTAGTTAGTGATCAGGAATTGGTTAGTAGTAATATAAAAAGTTTACAACAAAAGGAGTCGTCATTAAAGCGTGATATCAGACAACAAAAGAAAGCACTGAAGAAGCTTGAAAATACTATTTTAAAGCTTATTGCCGAATTATCGACTAAAAGTGTAGATGAATCTGATTTTCACCTTGCGAAAGGTAAGTTAATCTGGCCTGTTAATAAAGGAGTAATTGTTAGTCAATTTGGTGAACATCAACATCCTGTTTTAAAGTATGTTAAGGTTAATAATAATGGAGTGGATATACAGAGTAGTGAGTCTTTAGAAGCTAAATCGGTTTTTAGTGGCAAGGTTTCGCGAATTGTACCAATACCAGGTTATAATAAAGCTGTTTTGATCAGACATGGAAGATTTTTAACCGTTTATGCCAATTTAGATAAGGTTCATGTAAATCCTGGTGAAAATGTAACTAAAAGTACCGTAATTGGTACTATATATAATGGAAAGGGCGAAAATTCGGGTGTCTTACACTTTGAAATCTGGGAAGAAAGTGTGAAATTAAACCCGGTTAATTGGTTGTTGAAATAATTTAACTTTTTTTAAAACTAATTTGTTGAGTTTACGTATAAATGCTCGAGTAATATTAGTTAATTGGGAATGATCCTTTGTTATATTGGATTATCTATCTAATTTTAAGGTGTATCAAATGGAATTGACCGTGAACAAAATAGAATTCAACTCTGAGACAAAAAATATCAATATTGTCGAAAAATTAATTGATGATCTGTCAAATAAGTACGAGTTGCATAATGATATCTACGGGAAATTGTTATTAGCTGTAGTAGAGGGCGTTAATAATGCAATTGTTCATGGTAATAAGCTTAATAAGGACAAAATTGTTACTGTTGAGTATGTAATTGACTCTGATAAAGTTGAGTTTACAATTATTGACGAAGGAGTTGGTTTTGATTATACTAATGTTCCTGATCCTACTAAACCAGAAAATCTTGAAAAAACGCATGGAAGAGGTATTTTCCTGATGCATCATTTAGCAGACGAAATTGAATTTGATGCGGAGGGGAGTATTGTTAAAATGACATTCAATGTAGTTTGATGATTCAATTTTTGGTTCAAAATGTTGCTTTGCCATCAGTTTTAAATGATAAAATAAAGCAATGGATTTCTTTAATTATTGATAAATATAAAAAGCATGAAGGAGATATCAACTATCTCTTTTGTGATGATCCACACATATTACAGATCAATCAACAATATCTAAATCACGATTATTATACTGATATTATAACTTTTGATTACTGTTCGAGTGATGTTATATCTGGTGATTTAGTTATCAGTATCGATACTGTAAAGTCTAATGCTGACCTGTTTAATACCAAATATGAAACAGAGTTAAAGCGTGTAATAATACATGGTATTCTCCATTTAATTGGTTTTAAAGATTCAACCGACCTTGAAAAGCAACAAATGCGTGCTGAAGAGGATTCAGCCTTATTGTTGTTGTCAACTTTTCATTAATTTTGCTGTTTATCTAACAGTAAATGAATAATTTTTAACGTATGGATTTTAATTACGATGTTATTGTCGTAGGAGGAGGTCATGCCGGATGTGAGGCTGCTGCTGCTGCTGCCAACTTGGGTAGTAAGGTATTGCTGGTCACTATGGATATGGGACGCTTTGCTCAGATGTCTTGTAATCCGGCTATTGGAGGAATTGCAAAAGGTCAAATTGTTCGTGAAATAGATGCACTTGGAGGATATACAGGAATAATTACAGATAAGTCTTCAATTCAATTTAGGATGTTAAACCGATCTAAAGGACCGGCAATGTGGAGTCCTCGTGCTCAATGTGACCGTATGGTTTTTTCGTCGGAGTGGAGAACGCAACTGGAAAAAATTCCAAATGTTTTTTTCTGGCAAGATTCTGTAGATGAATTTATTTTAGAAGATAACATAATTAAGGGTGTTAGAACTGCAAATAATGTAGAGTTCTTATCAGAGGCCGTTGTTTTAACTACAGGAACCTTTTTAAATGGTCTAATGCACATTGGATCAGTTACTTCTGAAGGTGGTCGTGTTTCTGAACCAGCTTCAAAAGGTTTGTCTGAACAACTTTTGTCAAGAGGTTTTGCTGTAGGGCGTATGAAAACGGGCACTCCTGTACGTATTGATGAGAGAAGTATTAATTTTGATAAATTAGAAGAGCAAAGGGGTGATGTGGGTAATTATCGGTTTAGTTATTTACCTTCGCCTGATAATGGATTAACCAAACGTAGTTGTTATATCACATATACAAATAAAGAGGTTCATAAAGTTCTTGAAACCGGACTAGATGAATCCCCAATGTATAATGGTACAATTCAAAGTATTGGGCCACGTTATTGTCCAAGTATTGAAACTAAAATTGTAACCTTTGCCGAAAAGGATAGGCATCAGTTATTTTTAGAGCCCGAAGGTGAAAGTACAATTGAGTATTATTTAAATGGTTTTAGTTCTTCATTGCCTTTGCAAACTCAAATTGATGCTTTAAAGTTGGTTCCTGGTTTAGAAGATGTAAAAGTGTTTCGTCCAGGTTATGCCATTGAGTATGATTTTTTCGAGCCGACGCAATTAAAGCATACTTTGGAAACAAAAAAAATCTCTAACTTATTTTTTGCCGGTCAGATTAATGGTACAACTGGTTATGAAGAAGCTGCAGCCCAAGGATTAATTGCGGGTATCAATGCACACCAAAGGATTAATCAAAAAGAGGATTTTATACTGTCGAGGGATGAAGCATATATTGGTGTTTTAATTGATGACTTGGTAACTAAGGGTGTTGATGAGCCTTATCGTATGTTTACCTCTCGCGCAGAATTTAGAATTTTACTTCGACAAGATGATGCAGATACTCGATTAACACCAAAGAGTCGTAAATTAGGTTTAGCCTCTAAAGAGCGATTATCTCATTTAGAAGAAAAAGTTAGACTTCGCGATTCTGTTATTGAGTTTTTAAAAACGTTTAGCGTTAAGGCTAAATTCATTAATTCTTGGTTGGAATCAAAAGGTACCACACCGTTAAAGCAAGGGGTTAAGTTAATTGATATATTAATGCGTCCTCAAATTACTATTGTTGATTTAATCGAAGGGGTTGAACCTTTTTCAGATTTTGTACATACAATAGATAAAAGTAGGAGAGAAGAAGTTCTTGAAAGTGCAGAGATTATTCTTAAATATTCTGGCTATATAAATCGTGAACGTTTATTAGCTGATAAATTTAAGCGTCTAGAAAATTTGAGTATTACTAATAAATTTGATTACGAATCTATTAAATCTCTTTCAACCGAGGCTCGACAAAAATTAACTAAAATTAAGCCCGAAACTATTGGTCAGGCGAGTCGAATTTCTGGAGTCTCACCAAGTGATGTTAATGTGCTTTTAGTATTAATGGGAAGGTAATGTTCCACGTGAAACAAATTATATGATTGTATCTGGAAATATTGTTGATATTTTTAAGAGAGAAATTTTCTCTGGTAAAATACATATAAGGAAGGGTATTATAGAAAAAGTAGAAAAGGATAGTAATACCTATACTAATTTCATATTACCTGGATTAATAGATAGCCACGTTCATATTGAAAGTAGTATGTTAATTCCTTCTCGTTTTGCAGAATTAGTTGTTCCACGTGGAACGGTTGGAGTTGTTTCAGACCCACACGAAATTGCAAATGTGATGGGAGTAAAGGGAATTGAGTATATGGTGGAGGATGGTAATAAGGTACCATTAAAATGCTTTTTTGGTATTCCATCGTGTGTGCCTGCTACTGATTTTGAAACATCTGGAGCTAAGATTAGTTGTGATGATATTGAAGTTTTACTTCAAAATGGAGCACCTTTTCTTGCAGAAATGATGAATTTTCCTGGTGTTATAAATAGAGATAAAGAAGTTTGGAGAAAGTTAAAATTAGCTCAAGAATATAATGTTCCGATTGATGGACATGCTCCGGGTATGAAGGGGGATGATTTATTTAAATATGCCGAAGGAGGAATCACTACAGATCATGAATCTTTTACAATACAAGAGGCCTTAGATAAAATAAAACTTGGTATAAAAACGCAGATAAGGGAGGGAAGCGCAGCAAGAAATTTTGAAGCATTACACCCATTAATTACGCGGGAACCTAAAAATACGATGCTATGTACCGACGATAGTCATCCGGATTTGATTATTGAAAAGGGGCATATTGATCGTTTAATTCGTCTCGGCCTAAGTAAGGGATATTCAATTTTTGATTTATATCAGACAGCAGTTATTAATCCTGTACAGCATTATAACCTACCAATTGGTTTACTTCGTGAAGGAGATGCGGCTGATTTTATATGTGTAGATTCTAAGGAATCCTTTAATGTATTGGAAACTTATATTGATGGAAACAAGGTGGCTAAAAATGGTAAAGCTTTGTTTAGTATTCCGGAATCTGAGGTCATTAATCATTTTAATTGTAAACCAATATCGATTGATGATGTAAAAGTTATGGCACCTACTGATTCGCCAAGTTTAAAGGTAATGCAGGCTGAGGATGGCGAGTTGTTAACAGGAGAATATATTTGGGCAACAAATAAAAAGACAGGAGAAAAAATCGAGTCGAATGTGGATGAAGATATCTTAAAAATAGTGGTACTTAATCGCTATTCGGCTGCTAAACCTGTCGTAGGTTTTATAAAGAATTTTGGTTTACAAAAGGGTGCTTTGGCTGGTTCTGTTGCACACGATAGTCATAATATCGTTGCTATTGGATGTGATGATGAATCACTCGTTAAAGCTGTAAATGGAATTATTGAAGCAAAAGGAGGAATTATCGCATGTGATGCTGATAAAGAATTGTTGTTAAAATTACCAGTTGCTGGATTGATGAGTAATGAATCTGGAGTGGTAGTAGCCCAAAAATATTCTGAAATTAATGCTTTTGTAGAGGAAATGGGATGTGCAATGAAAGCTCCGTTTATGACACTTGCTTTTATGTCTTTGTTAGTAATTCCATCATTAAAAATAGGGGATAAAGGATTATTTGATGTCAATAAGTTTTCATTTACTAGCTTGTTTGTAGATGAAGAGTAGTACTTTGGAACGAGAAAACAGACTGAAATTATTAGTTCAGGCCTTACCATCTTCGCCTGGTGTTTACCAGTATTTTAACGAAGATGGTATTATTATTTATATAGGTAAAGCAAAAAATTTAAAGAAACGAGTAGCATCTTACTTTTCTAAACAGCATGATGATGGGAAAACACGCATACTGGTTAGGAAGATTTTTGATATTAAACACATTGTTGTCGATTCTGAAGAAGATGCTCTTTTGCTCGAAAATAACCTTATTAAAAAGTATCAGCCTCGCTACAATATTCTTCTCAAAGATGATAAGTCATTTCCTTATATAGTGATCAAAAATGAGCGTTTTCCACGTGTGTTTCAAACCAGGAATTTTGTACGTGATGGAAGTAGTTATTTTGGTCCTTATACTTCAGTTGGAATGGTGCGTACTTTAATTGAGCTCTTCCGGCAGATTTATCCTATACGAACATGTAAGCATAAATTGAGTAAAGAGAATATTGAAGCTGGCAAATTTAGTGAGTGTTTAGAATATCATATTGGCAAATGTAAGGCACCTTGTATAGATAAATACGACGAAGATTCATATCAGAGAAATATTCAATCTATTAAAGATATACTTCAGGGAAATATATCATCAGTACTGAAATACATGCATCAAGTAATGATGGATTATGCAAATGAACTGGAGTTTGAAAAGGCAGAGGAGGTAAAAACTAAAATTGAATTATTAAAAGGTTATCAGTCAAAATCGACAGTTGTTAATCCTAAGATTACAAATATTGATGTATTTAGCATTATCGATGATGACAAAGCTGCTTATGTAAATTTTTTACGAGTTGTTAATGGTGCAATTATTCAATCGCATACTATGGAGTTTCGCAAAAAATTAGATGAAACTCAAGCAGAAATTTTAGAGATGGCTATCTCTGAAATGCAAAATCGTTTAAAGTTGTTGGCACGTGAAATTCTGATTCCTTTTAAAATGGACTTAGAATTTGAAAGAGTTAAGTTTATTATTCCTAAAATTGGTGATAAAAAAAAGTTAATGGATTTATCTGAACGCAATGTTAAGTATTATCGCTTAGATAAATTAAAACAGCAATCACTGCATAAAAAAGAACCAAGAGAGGAGCGTATTCTTAAAGTAATGCAAACAGATCTACGCCTAAAAGTATTACCACGACATATTGAGTGTTTCGATAATTCGAATATTCAAGGCACAAACCCCGTAGCTGCTTGTGTTGTTTTTCGAAATGGAAAACCTTTCAAAAAGGATTACCGTCACTTTAATATTAAAACTGTTGAAGGTCCCAATGATTTTGCTTCGATGGAGGAGGTTGTTTATCGGCGTTATAAGCGATTAAAAGAGGAAGGAAGTGATTTACCACAGTTAGTTGTTATTGATGGAGGAAAAGGGCAATTAGGAGCTGCAGTAAAGATCTTACGAGATTTGGATTTATCTGATAAAATTTCTGTTATTGGAATTGCTAAGCGGCTTGAAGAAATTTTTTATCCAGGAGATCCGGTTCCTTTGTATCTGGATAAAAATTCAGAGACCTTAAAAATTATTCAGCATCTAAGAAATGAAGCGCACCGATTTGGAATTACCTTCCATCGGCAAAAACGCTCGATTAATTTTATTAATTCGGAACTAAATAGTATTCCAGGAATTGGAGATAAAACAATCGAAGTTCTTTTTAAGAATTACAAGTCATTTAACAAAATTAAAGCTGCCACAATTGAGAATTTATCAGCTGTTGTAGGTAATTATAAAGCTAGTAAAATATATTCATATTTTAATCAAAAAAAATAGCTTTAATCTATTGTAATTCAGTAGTATAGTTGTTTTTTTTATTGTATAATTTTTCTCTTTTTAGTTGAAAAATCCATCTATAACTAAATTGAGTTCGTTTTCACTCAAATGAATTGATTTTAGTTTATATAACTCATCTTTTATTAATATTGAATTATGCTGTATTCCTATCACATGTTTACAGATCTCATCGAAGTACATTTTTAAACTTTTGTCTGAGATCTTTAGTTGACATTCTGAAATAAGACCTTTTTCTACACGAATTAAAGATATAACTCTGGCACCTGAATTAATTTTATAAGAGCGGTTTAATTCAAAATTAGGACTGTATCCATAGTTCCATTCCCACGTGTTGTATTTCTCCTTAAAAATAGCTTCTATTTGGCTTATTTCTGGTTTGTTTAATTGGATCGTACTGCTCGTATTGTAGTAGTTCAGTAAAAAATCAAAGATATACGATTTGAATTGTGTATAGGATAGAGGTTTCGTCAGATAATCTGTAATATTTGTTACTTCACTTCGGACAGATTTAACTGCTTTATCTTTAATGGATAAGGGATTTGTTTTTAAAGAATTATTTAAAATACTCAAATCGGAATTAAAAAGTAGTGTTCCATGATGCATTACTCTATTTTTGTATACATGTGATGCATTGCCTGATATTTTTTTTTTTTTTATCTGAATGTCATGACGTTTTCCGAAAGTAGCCTTTATATTTAATTTATTTAATGCAAGTAGAATAGGCTCTGAGTATTTGGCAAAGTTCACTAATTCACCTTTTTTACCCGTTTGTATAAAGCAAAAGTTTAAATTGTTCAGATCGTGATAGACTGTACCACCTCCAGAGAGTCGGCGGTAGACAGGGATATTGCGTTGATTAATGTATTCATAATTGATTTCAGCAAGTGTATTCTGGTGTTTACCAATAATTATTGAGGGTGAGTTTGTGTAAAGAAAAAACACATCATGGTTGGTGTGACGAAGTAAATACTCTTCCGTTGCCAGGTTAATACCAGGATCATTAGTAATGCTTACAAGTCCGTTCATTATTGCGTAGAAGGTTGAATATTAGTATTGTAGTGTGTTATAAATCGGTATTTCCATATTTGTTACAGTCATATTTAAACTCATAATTATTGTTTTTGTTTATTTATCACGTCAATAGACTAATTGGTCGGTTGTTTCTTGAATTATTCATTAACTATCGAAAGATAAATTGTATTTTCGGTTTCTAAAAAATTGTTTATGCGGTTAGTAATTCAAAGAGTAAGTGAGGCCTCCGTTTCAATTAGTGGTGAAGTAAAATCAGCCATTGGTAATGGCTTAATGATATTGCTAGGTATCAAAACTGATGATAGTTCAGACGATATTGATTGGTTGGTTAAAAAGACCTGTAATCTGCGAATTTTTGACGATAAAGACGGGGTAATGAACGAATCGGTTCTTGACGTTAAAGGAGAATTTTTAGTGATTAGCCAGTTTACATTACATGCCCGAACAAAGAAAGGTAATCGACCATCATATGTGAATGCAGCCGGACCTGATATTGCGATTCCACTTTATAAGGAATTTGTT
>NZ_CEXQWX010000206.1:0-9825 GCF_982718395.1 Carboxylicivirga sp. | reverse complement strand
CGTTTTCAACAAACTTTTTTGCAATAGTAAAACCTATTCCTTTTCCTCCTCCTGTTATTAATACTTTTTTCTGCATTGATGTTTTATTACTGTTGACAATATTTGAGCGGACTAAATCCCTCCAATTTACCAAATTAACTTGGATTGCTTGTTATTCGTTTTCTGTTAAAATATCTCTTACTTCCATTAAAGCAAATCCCAGAAGATTAAGTCCTCTCCATTTTAGTGGATTTTCGGCCAGTTTGTTGTCCTTGGCAAGCCCAATTCCCCAAATTGCATCTACGGGGCTGGCTTCTACCAATATGCGTTTATTGGTCGATAGTAGGTAGTTTTTTAGATCCTTGTTTTGTGAGAATTTAGCGAGATTACCTCGTTTAACGATTTCATACCTGTGTTTAAGCCAGATATCTTCATTAAACCCGATAACCTCACGTCCGAATTGTTTGGCCTGAGCAGGGGATTTTGAGTTTATTATTTTATCAAGGTTATCTAAGTCATTGAAAAGTCTGGCTTTTTCAGCCATCATATATTGTTCTGCTGAAGTATATTCAACTCCATCAATTTCAAATTTGGATGTCCACCATTGACTAAAACAGCTATTTCCAATTTCACCATTCTTTAGTTTTTGATGCCCCCAAAAGAACAAGAACTTATGTTTTTTTCCGGTCTGAAAGTCTTTTCTTATTAAGTCTATGTTATACTTCATGTGTTATTGTTTAGTAATCCTGATTGGCAAGCCACGTTTCTATTCCTATGATTTATAAAGTTTGGTCTGTTATATCCAAACGGATGTTAATAAATTCATTACGATTTCAATCAAGAAACTGTGTGTGTGAGTCATGCAATATAGAAGAATTGGTTGGTATAAGAGGCGCACCGACCTTGCAATAATCCTATGAGCCATTAGCTCGATCGGCAGCTGTTGTTTCCTATTTTTGGATTATCAAATCTACTATTAGTCCAATTACTGCTGCTACCAAAGAAAAAGTTAAATACCCCAATATGTAAGCAAAAAATGCCTTAACATAGCTCATTGGTTTTCTCTCGTCAAAAAATTGTCCTAATGCATAAGTAATATAAATAAATCCAACAGCACCTCCCACTTTCATTAAATTGATATGGGTCAATCCCTTAATCATTCCAAATGTTGAATATATTAACATTCCGGTACCCATTACGAAGCAAAGAAGTATTAGAATCTCAAAAAGATTGAATGGATATTTCCTAAAAAATAGCTTCAACCACAATCCAATAAAAGCAGCCATTATAATATTTGCGTAACCATAATTTCCTTGAACCCATTTGAAGATTTCAAGAAGTGCAGATTCTTCATTGCCTGAATAATTTATATAATCATCTTCAAAGTGAAAAATCTTAACAAATATTGTATATATCACAGAGGTAATAAGGATATACATAATCGGTTTCACAAGACGATTTCTGTCTTCGGAAATAAATGCTCTGATATTTTTCCTGGGCCTTATAAGTAATTCTTTTATTGTGTATAAAATTCCTTTTTGGAAATTGAATACGCTTCCAATCTCAGATAAAATATAATGACTATCTACTCTTTTCAATTGTTGAGGACGTCCGCAATTTGGACAGTAATTTTGGGTTACCTCTGTTTCGCAGTTTTTACAAAAATCCACCATCTTTTATTTTAAATTCCGCTCTTTTAACAATTTTTCCAAGGCTTTATCTTTATTAGATTTTTGCATCAATTTGTATGCGAAAAACAACGGTATTAAAGTGAGAAATCCCCAGCTATTTACAACAAAACTGTAAATAACGATTCCTATCAGGAATCCGATAAAGAAGGCATTGGTTATGGAATTTGATTTCTTTCTTTTAGCTTCTGCTAATAGTTCCTGGTCTGTTAGTTCTGATAGATCTTTTTGCTTCATCTGTATTATTTAGTTAGTATGTTTGGTTATAACGCGTAGCTTATATTGTGCCACGGCAAGCTACACTTTATTGGCTATAGTGTGCCTTACATGGTAAATATATAAAAGTTCTTTTAGTTACTGAAAGAAAGTCTATAAGAGACAATTTCTCTAAAGGAGAGAGGCAGAAGAGAAGGAGTGTCAGAATACTCAATGGAACGGAATCCCGAAGAATGAGTGTATCCAATTGTGTGACCAGTGAGCTTTCCGGCAATTGGTAATATTACCGGAATGCATAACTGTGAGACGAATGAATTAATGGATTAAGTACGCAAAGGAAATATGCATACCATTTACATTTTAGTCCAGTTTTTCATTTTGACAACTCCAATTTTCATCTGCTTTTTCAATGCTCTTGGGAAATACCTTAAATAAAAATTTGGCAACAGGATTTATGAAAGAGTAAGTTTTACCTTCCTTAATTATGGTGTACTTACCACTAGTATCAGGTGGTGGATTTTTGCCCAAACTCAGAGCAAAAGCACATTTTCCATCATATTTTATATTGTTATTTTCCATTTTTTTAATTAATTCCTTCCATTTGTTTAACTGGTCTTACTTCCATAATACCTTCTTCATCATGGAACATAGGGTTCGCTTTTGCAATTTCAATAGCTTCTTCCATATTGTTGGCCATTATGTGGAAATAACCTACTATTACTTCTTTTGATTCGTTAAACGGGCCATCCTTAAAAACTCCTTTATTGCCATGGATGACTGCTCCGTTCATTTCCAGGGGTTGTGCACCCTTCAGTTTGCCAGCCTCCATTAGTTCACCAATATATTTACCAATCTTTTGAACGTGGGCTTGTTGCTGTTCTGGTGAGAGATCGTCAAAATGATCGCCATTAGTCTTAATAAAAATCATAAATTCTTGCATAGCTCAAATAATAAAATGATTTAACAAAGTTGTTTTATACCCGATAGTCAAATGAAGTGAAGTAAAAGTGACATAGAGTTCTAAAAAAAGATCAAACTTTTTTAGAGTACTCCTCCAATTTTCTATTTATTAATAGCTTATGTCTTGGTTCAAGCGGTAATTTTAATGCCTCATTTAAGAGTTTAATAGCAGTTTTTGGTTGATTATTCTGAAAATAGAGTTCGGCTATTGTGGTGTAATAAGGCAAATAAGAGAGGAACTCAGATTTATTTTTTATACTGATGAGTTGTTCGAGTGCTTTTTGTGGGTTACCAGTTTTAGAAAGAACGATAGCCCGGTTGAGTAAGACTATTGGAGATTTATCAATTTCCATAAGTATGTCGTACATGGATAATATGCTTTCCCAATCTGTGGAATCATAATCGGGCGCAGTACAATGCTGAGCTGAAATGGTAGCCAGAATGTGATAAATAGAAATGTTGTTTTGTTGTGTGGCAAACTCCAGGTAATAAAGTCCTTTTTTAATCAAATCTTTGTCCCATTGGCTTCTGTCTTGATGTTCCAAGTCAAGAACATTGTCAAATTCGTCGGTCCGGGAATTGAAACGGGAAGCATTTAAAGTCATCAAAGCCAACAATGCATATACGTTGGATGACTTTATATTTGAGTTTGATGCAATTATTTCTGCAAGGCGGGTAGCTTCTTCGCAAAGCTCATAGCGAATCGGATGATCACCAGAGGAAGCATTGTAGCCTTCGTTGAACAACAGATATATGGTTTCAAGCACGCTTGAAAGTCGCTCTTCGAGTTCTTTACCAATGGGTACTTCAAAAGGAATGTTTGTTTCCTTTATTGTTCTTCTGGCTCTTACCAACCTTTTGTTGATATTTTCTTCGGTGGTAAGAAAGGCTTTAGCAATCTCTAAAATGCTGAATCCACAAAGAGTTTTAAGTGTGAGGGCAACTTGTGAATCGGATGAAATGGATGGATGACAACAGGTGAAAATCATTCGTAACTGGTCGTCTTCAATTTCTTTGTCTGTAAAAATGCGTTTTAGCGCAGGCTCTAAAGTCCATTCGGACTGCAGGTAATGGGCAACTTCAGATACATATTTCCTTTTGTACTTTTCCCTGTTTAGAATATTTACTGCCTTGTATTTTGCAACCTTGTAAATCCAGCCAACCGGATTCTCAGGTACGCCATTATACGTCCATTTGTTCAGTGCTTCGGCAAAGGCTTCTTGTACTACATCCTCAGCAAGTTCGATATTGGAAGTTCCAAATGTTTTGGTTAATACCGAAACGAGTTTACCATACTCGTGCCTGTACAGGTGATCTATTTCGTAGGATATGTTCTTTTTATCCTTGCTCATGTTTCTAATACGACTAACTGTTAATATTTAGAAAAGTATCCTGTTTCGTATTATTTTCCTGTCAAGTTACATTAATATGCTCTTATGAGTCAGGGAAATTGCTTTTAAACAGTAATTAAAATTTTAGAACCACAGATTGCACCAATTAACACAAATTGTTCCGCTTTGCGGAACTAAAAATTGGTGTAATTCGGGAATTGAAAATCAGCGAAGCTAAATTTGTGGTTAAAAGATAAAAATTGATCTATCTATATTTTTAAAAGCGATTTCCCTGCCTTATGAGTAAGTAGAACGTAGTTTTGAAGATTTAGCAAAGTTTCGTTTAGCGATTTCATCCTTGTATTAAGCCAAATAGCTTCTTTCAGGCTTTCTTTTAATCTTAATCAGCTCTTTGATATCACTTAGGTGGATTTCATCTTTGCATCGAATCCAAACCCATTTACCGTCATGATATTGTTTCGTGTTTTCAATCATGTCAATTATAGTCTTTGAAAACGACGCTCTTTTTCCTGTTATTTTCTCTAATTCAGGTTTTCCAAAAGTCAGTAGTACAGTAAAACTTTCCCTCTCCGGAAATAGTGTTACAATAGTCTTTTTGCCCTTTTTATATTGCACTGCCCAACCATATTTTTTACCGCCAAATAAAATCTTTTTATCAAGATTGTAGGAGTTATCAATAAAGGTCAATAAATCTTGCTATGCGTTTTGAACCTGTCTGTCCTCAATAAGTTGTTCAATACTTTTATAGTCAGGTATTAATTCCGGATTTAACAATCTTGAATTTGGATAATTAATCTTTCTTATTTCATCCAGCCTCTTTTTGTTTTCGTAAGGCTTAATGCATTTTGAGTATTCTTTTCCTGAGATAATTTTGTCCTTAGAAAAGTCCTCACGGATTACTTTTCGTTGATTAAATAATTCGCATGGATATTCTTTACATTGTGAACAGTTTTCTATCCCTTTCTTAATCACGCAAGGTCGAACAGGGCAATTGTCATCAATAAGTTTAGGATGATCACAGGAAATGCATCCTTCACAATATATTTCCTGAGCAGGAATTCGAAATCCATATATTTTATGCCATGTGTCACTAAGAAACTCCCTTTGGTCGTCATTCTCGATATTGTCTTTATAGGCAAGACATAAATCGCATCGGTATCCGCATCTTGTTAAAATCTCTTTGGGCATAATGTTACTGGTTTGGTTCTACTTAATATATACAACATATCGTATAATTGCAGAGTAACTGCTATTTGATTAAACGAGCGGTTGGAATCCACCATAGGCCATTCGTTTGGCATCAAAGATCATTCTTGACGGGTCTGTTAATGGATCAATTAAATCTTTCATTCTCGGGTCGGCCGAAACTCGCTCATTGACGAGATCACGCGTCTCACGAGAATCAAACACAACCCATCCGAATACAATGGCTTCATCCTCTTTTGCATCGATGAGCTCCGGAAAAGAACATATACCTTCCATACTTAAATCCTCACCAACATACTCGAAGTAGGCAAGTGCGCCATGTTCTTTCCAAATTTCAGCAACTGCTTTAGCCGCACGCCTGTATTCGTTCAGGTGATTTCGTGGAACGGGAAGAACGAATCCATCTATGTAATTTTCCATGTTTTCCTTCATTCTATTCGTTTTTTGACTTGGTTAATCTGTTGATTTCTTCTCTTCTGTTGTTCAACGGTGAGTATAAGAATAAAGGCAGGTAGTGGTGCTCTTTTTTAATCAGTCAACAAGAAATTTTAAGCGAATTGTTACCCTCCAATTTACCAAATTAACTTGGAATACTTACTATTTTTTGTCTGTTTATATATCTCTTGCTTTCAAAGAAGTGCATCTCCAAAGATTAAGCCTTTTCTATTTTAATGGGTTTTCGGCCAGCCTGTTGTCCTTGGCAAATTCTATTCTTAAAATTATATAGGCTGACCATGTTTTAAAGATTGCAATTCATAAAGCATGACCCGATATAACAGAATAAGTGTAACTAAATCATTTGCTTTCTAAGCTGGGAACTTTATTGAGGGAGATTGCTTTTTCAGGTTATGTGTGAGGAAGTGTTGGTTGGTGTATAACACGGTGACAAGACTACTATCCTATCATCAGTCTACTCGATTGCTTTATTTCTTTAATTCCTTTTTAATCAAATGTGCAATATTAACAGGAGCCACAAAAATCTTAACCAGATAATATCCTGATAACAAAGTTATAATAGCAAAACCCATTATTGTAAAATATATCTTCCAATTATTCATTCCTTCAATTATAAATATTAAATAAAACGCAATTGAAATTAGAGTAACGGCGACAAGAAAAAACGAAACAAATATAAACTTCTGAATTCCTGAAATTTTGACTTCTAATTTATCTTTATCGTATTTAAAATATTGCTCTGCAATTTTAATTTGATAATTTGAGAATTTGTTTGATATCCTGCTATCCTCAATCATTTTAAATTGTTCAGAACTTACTTCAAAACCTTTCAACTCATGAATTACCAATCTTTTATATTCTTCTAATACATGAGCTTTAAATTCTTCATCGAGGTTTAACCCAATTACTTCCTTTAAAATTTGATAAGCATTTTCTCGTTTTCTTTTCCGATTAAAAACAAATAGTCTTTCCTTAATAATTCCAGCTGCTAAACCGGTTAATGCTGTCAAAAAAGGGATAATTAATAGTAGTACTTTCATTTGTTTAATTTCTTATAATGAGTTTGGATAATATTTGAAAACTAATGCTGTATAATTCTTAATCGTTTTTATACTACTTTAGAGAAACAATAACATTAACCTCAAGAGTTTAATTTTGCTATTTCTGCAAAATATAGGCTGCCTAAAAGATAGCTGCATGAGGGTTTTAATACCCCATGCAGCATATTGCAGTTTAGTTTATTCGATAATCTATATTAGCATCATATTTAGGTATATATAGTAGTCCAATAATAAAATAACCATTCCCTTTTTCCTTAATAAATGGGGAACAATGTGTACTTTCTGAATCCTTTGTTTTTAAATCAATGTCAGACATTTTAGTAACATTCCCATTAGAAATTGTAAGTTCTCCATTTTGATGATTAATTAAGTTCACCTCACCAGTAAATGAATCTTCAGATAAACGTACATTTTCAAACGAATAGGTTTCACAATTATCCACATTAAAAAATGGCATTCCTAAATTATGCTGAAGTTGTGCATTTGAGACGTATACCTCTGCGTCATAAATTTTTAATCCATGTGAACAACTATCAGCCTTAATATTCTCAAGGTATGTTCTACCTTTTGATATATTAAATCCTGCAGCTTTGCCACCGCAATAACCAATAGCTTGACAATTAACCAATGTATTATTTTTGGAAGTTGAACTAAAATTGAAACCATAATAACCACGTTCTGTACTTAAATCTATAAGATTTGTTCTAGCAATACAGTTTATAATATAACAATCTTCAGTAGGTTCACCTGGATTATGTCCAAAATTAAAACCATTGTGATAACGATTGTTTTCAACTCTACAATTGCTGATTGTTGAATTTTTAGTGTCAAAGCCTATTCCGCTAGCACCAGCATTATACACATAACAGGAGTTTATTGTATTTAAACTACCTTGACCAACTTGAATACCAGACCATGATCCTGCTTCACCCAAAAAAGTTACATTATCAATAGTGGAATTCTTACAATCCTTTACTCCAATACCTTCATACATCCATTTTGTCAACGTCAAATCGTGTATAAAGATATTTGAGCAATTATAAAAGCCTACAGTATGAAAAGTGTTTTGCGGTGGTTGATAATTTCTGGAAATATTATTCTCAATAGTTTTCACTGAAATCTCAATGTTAGAACTATTATTAAACCTTATTAATCTATGATAACTTCTATCATAATCCTTTAATAGAACACCATTACCATCAATCACCCCATTTCCAATAATTTTTACATTTTCAACTGAATCACCCCTGATTAGATCAAATTGATCTTCAATGCTATTATAATAGCGATTTCTAATTCTTAAAATTCCATCAATAATGAGCGTTTTATTTGAAGGAACATTTAAATAGCCATTATTAACATCGATAATAAAAATGTGATCGGCATCAAAATGAATTGTTTTTACTTCAGGATTGTCTAATAAGTCTTGAATTTCTTGTCTACAATCTGTATTACCATCACTAATAACACCAGATTTTATAACACTGACAAAACCTGAACCATCTATTAATTCTGATTCAGTATTTTCATTTATCGTTTCTTTTGTACAACCTAAAATGCTAATAATTAAAAAAAAACAAACAGATTTTTTCATGTTATAATTAAAATTTATTGATTAATATTTCATTAATATGGTTCTTCCATTTAATAACTTGTAACACCTTTACTTTTTTGAATGTAATTTAATTGTTTAATTCTTGTATGGTAGTATATTTGGAATTGTGACTAACATTATACTTAACGGCCTCTCTCTCTACATTGCTCGTCAACTAATAATTTAATCTTGCTAATTCTTCGGGATCTAAGAATTAATGTCAACTCTCATACAACTAAAGCATTTCTATTATTTCTCCCTAACAAAAACATTCCACTATACAATCCATAATGTATAGTGGAATAATTAACATCAACCTGTATCATCTGTCAGGTTTCTATCAGTTTTGTTCTTCTTCGGTGCTGGCTTTTTTACGGCCCTGGCGTTGGCGGGCTTGTACCTCCATTTCATCAATGCTTTCCATAATGGCATTCATTAACTCGCTGTACGCAGTATTATCGGCAAATTCACTTTGGTAAGCCCAGCCCGGAAGTACTTTTTCCAATAAATCAACACCTTGCTTACCCAGTTCGCCGGCTGCAGTTATGTCTGGCTTAATGGCCGCATATTCAGCCTTTTCAAGGTATATCTGCTTCACATTCTCAACCGCATCTTTCCACGCGTTGTATTCAGGCTGAATGCCCAGGTCGAATATAAACTGCTGGTTATCCTTTTCGCTCAGTTCCGTTATCAGGCTTTGCGATACAGCCAACTGCTTTTTATTGCCAAAGCGTTGCAGGCTCCAGCCATGACGGCGAATAATTTCTTCGATACGGCGGGCCTTACCGCGCGAATCCCTGTCAATTATAGTATACAGATTTGATTCTAAAGCCGTGCGAAAGCAAAGATAACCGTCATCCTGTGACTCATCAGCCTCATTAATCTGTTCGCTAAAACTGCTGCTGCGAGACAGGTGTAAGGCCTGTTCCATCTCCGTTCTTATGGAACGAAAACTTTGAAGAATAGGAGCTATCTCTGGTAAAGTCTCTAAACGGCTTTCAAGCATATGTTCAACCGTTTGAAAAATGATAAAACGCTCGTGAATGTTAAACAGGTAAAAGGGAATTGTTCTCATTTCTTGTAGTTTTTATTAGTGATAAGTTTTATAAAGGGAACCTGAATATAGAAATCAGAATTCAAATAAAAAAGTACTTACGACAAATGTTTATTGTGTAAAAAGCCTTTTATCATTGTTTTAGAGAAATATTAGTTATCAAAAGGATTAACTATTTTTAAAGCTAACACTCAGATATCAACTATTTTACAGTTGTAGTTATCTTCTGGCTGTATGGGAGTGGCAATTTGTTATTTAA
>NZ_CEXQWX010000205.1:0-9873 GCF_982718395.1 Carboxylicivirga sp. | reverse complement strand
TTATTTTTGCCTTGTTTGAGAACTTAATTCATCCAAACTAACTCTCAAAAACAAAATTTAAACAGTTTCTAGAGTAATTAAAAATTAACAATCAATCGCATAGAATAAAAAAGAGGCATAAGCCTCCTTTCTGTAATTTATTGTTGATAGTTAACTTTATCGATGAACCATTGCAAGTTTTGCGATTTGGGACGTTCAATTGGTAATCCGTATAATCTATCCCAAATCAATTGTGTTAATACTCCTAATGCCCTTGAAACCCCAAATAGTACTGTATAAATAGGATATTCAGTAATACCAAAGGTTGACAACAAGGATCCGCTGATTGCATCCACATTTGGCCAAGGATTTTTCACCTTACCCGTCTTCGTCAAAATATCCGGAACTACATTGTAAATTTTATCAACCAGTTGAATAAGTTGTGCATCAGGCGCATATTTTTTAGCAAATTCCAGTTGTACCGTAAATCGAGGGTCAGTTTTCCTTAAAACAGCATGCCCGTAGCCAGGAATAACCTGACCATTTCTAAGGGTCATCTCTGCATAATCTTTAATCTGCGATTCACTTGGATTTTCATCTCCAATCTCACGAATCATTTTATGTATCCAGTGCATTACATTTTGATTAGCCATACCATGCAATGGACCGGCTAAGCCATTCATTCCTGCTGAGAAACTATAATAAGGATTAGATAAAGCCGAGCCAACCAAATGTGTGGCATGAGCAGATACGTTTCCTCCTTCATGATCGGCGTGGATTACCATATAAAGGCGCATTAAACGATGTACTTCCGTTGTATCGTGACCCATCATATGCGCTAAGTTCGCCGCCCAGTCATGATTTGGATCGATATCGATGTATTGCTCATTGTGAAATACGCGACGGTAAATATATGCAGCTATTACAGGTAGTCTGGATATTAAATCCATGACACCTTCATACATCGGCCCCCAATAATCCTTCTTTTCCATCCCAGTCAGGTATGCCTTTCTGAATTGCGACTCGGTAGACATCGCCAAGATGGCCGTATTAAACTGAATCATTGGGTGAGCATCTTTTGGTAAAGCATTAATCACATCAAACACATGTGGAGGAATTCCCTGAGCCCTTTGTGCCCATTGCTCGCTAATATGGTTTACGTCCTTTTTAGTTGGCAACTCACCTGTAAGCATTAAATAAAACAAACCTTCTGGCAATGGTTCTCCCTCTGGATGCATCTTTGGAAGTAGTTCCTGCAGTTGAGGAATCGAATATCCTCTAAAACGAATTCCCTCCTCAGGGTCCAATTTAGATGTACAGGTCAAAAGCGATACCATTCCCTTCATACCTGTCAATACCTGTCCTAATGTAACTTCCTGAATAACGTCATCGCCATGCTTCTTAATCAAGTCTTTGACCATTTCAGCTTTTGGGCGACCAATTTCAATAATACGTTGTTTGATATAATCCATATTGAGTGAGCTGATTGAATTAATAATTATGCCTTGCGTGAGTTTAAGGCACTATTAGAACACTTAATATGGCTAATTGTTTTAAGATTAATTTAAACGAAAAAAGGCTGACCACAATGGTCAGCCTTTCATATATCAAATAGAAATATTTCTTATTTCTTCTGAACTTTAGCATAACCGTAAACAGCACGTTCTCCTAATTCTTCCTCAATGCGAAGTAATTGGTTGTACTTAGCCATACGGTCTGAACGACTTAATGAACCAGTCTTAATCTGACCAGAATTAGTAGCCACAGCGATGTCAGCGATAGTAGCATCTTCAGTTTCACCTGAACGGTGAGAAGTTACTGATGTGTAACCAGCACGGTGAGCCATTTCAATAGCGTTCAATGTTTCAGTTAATGAACCAATCTGGTTTACTTTAATTAGAATTGAGTTAGCAGCTCCTAATTCAATACCTTTCTTTAGGTAATCTACGTTAGTTACGAACAAGTCGTCACCAACTAACTGGCACTTATCACCGATAGCAGCATTTAAAGCTACCCATCCGTCCCAGTCATTCTCATCCATACCATCCTCGATTGAATCGATTGGGTATTTAGCAACCAATTCAGCTAAGTAAGCAGCTTGCTCTTGTGAGTTACGTTTAACGCCGTTTGGCTCGAAAATGCTGTAATCATATACACCATTTTTGAAGAACTCAGAAGAGGCACAGTCCATAGCAATTGAAATATCACCACCTTCTTCAACACGTCCTGGCTTGTAACCAGCGTTTTTGATAGCAGTTAAAATACAGTCAATAGCTTCTTCAGTACCACCTAACATAGGAGCGAAACCACCTTCATCACCTACAGCAGTAGAAAGGTTTTTACCTTTTAATACCTTAGCTAATGCGTGGAATACCTCAGCACCCATACGTAAACCTTCGCGGAATGACTCAGCACCAACAGGGCGAATCATAAACTCCTGGAAAGCGATAGTAGCATCTGAGTGAGAACCACCATTAATGATGTTCATCATTGGTACAGGAAGAGTAACAGCGTTAGTACCACCAATGTAACGATACAATGGCATACCCAAGTATTCAGCAGCAGCTTTTGCAGATGCCAAAGAAACACCTAAGATAGCGTTAGCACCTAACTTACTCTTAGTTTTAGTTCCGTCAAGTTCTAACATCTTATTATCGATCGCAACTTGTTCAAGAACGCTCATTCCAACTAATTCAGGAGCAATAACTTCGTTAACATTTTTTACTGCTCCTAATACACCTTTACCCAGGTAACGACCTTTATCGCCATCACGTAGTTCTAAAGCTTCGTGCTCACCTGTTGAAGCACCTGAAGGTACAGCCGCACGACCAACAAAACCACTTTCTAGTGTTACTTCAACCTCGATAGTTGGGTTACCGCGTGAATCAAGGATCTCACGTGCATGAATGTTTGCAATTTGTCCCATAATAATATTTGTTTATGTATTGATTGATAATCCTTTAAATAAAAAAGGATAATGCTTTTCATCATTATCCTCCTTTAAGCAATTTCATGAAAAAAAAGGAAAAACGAAAGTCTTTCCTTTTCAATCATTGATTTATTCTTTTGATTCAGTTTCAGTAGATTCAGAAGCCTGCTCTTGAACTTCTTCTTTAGCAGGAGCTTCAGCAACAACAGCTTTTTCAGCAGTTGATTTTCTACGTCCACGTCGTGTTCTTTTACCAGCTGAAGAGGACTTTTTAGTCTCTAACATGTTTTCATTGTAGTCAACCAATTCGATTAAACACATTTCTGCGTTATCACCTAATCGATTACCTAACTTAAGAATACGTGTATATCCTCCCGGGCGGTCAGCAACTTTACCAGCTACCTCTTCGAATAATTCTTTTACAGCGTGCTTATCTTTTAAGTATGAAAATACTGTTCTGTGAGCATGCATTTTTGCTTCTACAGTATCTAAATCTTTTGTCTTAGTGATAAGAGGCTCTACATACATACGTAATGCTTTAGCTTTAGCCACCGTAGTTTTGATTCTTTTGTGAAGAATCAATGAGGAAGCCATGTTAGCTAACATCGCTTTGCGATGTGCGCTCTTACGACCTAAATGATTAAATTTCTTTCTATGTCTCATCGCTATTATTCCTTGTCTAATTTATACTTTGCGGTATCCATTCCGAAAGTAAGTCCCATATTGAGCAGAAGATCATCCAACTCAGTAAGTGACTTCTTACCGAAGTTACGGAACTTTAATAAGTCGTTACGATTAAATGTTACCAGCTCACCTAATGTTTCAACATCGGCAGCCTTCAAACAGTTAAGCGCACGTACTGATAAGTCCATATCAACCAACTTAGTTTTAAGAAGCTGACGCATGTGCAATACTTCTTCATCAAATTCTTCATTGCCAAACTTCTCATCTGAATCAAGAGTAATCTTTTCATCTGAGAATAGCATAAAGTGATAAATCAATATTTTAGCTGCTTCTTTTAATGCATCTTTTGGATGTATTGAACCATCTGATTCAATTTCTAAAACTAACTTTTCGTAGTCAGTTTTTTGCTCTACACGATAGTTTTCGATCGCATACTTAACGTTGCGAATTGGAGTAAAGATTGAATCGATAGCAATTAACCCAAATTCTGCTTCAGTTGGTTTATTTTCCTCAGAAGGAACGTAACCTCTTCCTTTTTCAATGGTCAATACCATCTGCAGATTTACTTCCGGGTTCATCTTAGCCACAACCAATTCTGGATTTAAAACCTCAAAACCAGTCATAAATTGATTAAGATCGCCGGCAGTAAACTCTTCTTTACCTGAAATACTAACAGTTACAGTTTCCTGCTCTGTATCTTCTACCAGATTTTTGAAGCGAACCTGCTTAAGATTAAGAACGATCTCGGTAACATCATTGATTACACCAGGAATGCTGGTGAATTCATGATCTACGCCTTCGATCTTGACAGTGGTGATTGCGTAACCCTCTAAAGAGGACAACAATATTCTTCTTAAGGCATTTCCAACGGTAATACCATACCCTGGTTCAAGCGGACGAAATTCAAATTTGCCGAATTTTTCGTCGGCTTCCAGCATAATTACTTTATCTGGTTTTTGGAATGCTAATATTGCCATAAGAATTAATTATTTAGAATACAATTCAACAATCAACTGTTCTTTAATGTTTTCAGGAATATCACTTCTTTCAGGTACATTCAAGAATTTACCTGCAAATGAATCTTGATCCCATTCTAACCAGGAATATTTATGCACACCTGTATTAGCCAATGCAGTTGAAATAACTTCAAGCGATTTTGACTTCTCGCGAACACCTACTACCTGATCAGCTTTTACCTGATATGAAGCGATGTTAACGATTCCACCATCAACAGTAATATGACGGTGTGATACAAGTTGTCTTGCTGCTGCTCTTGTTGGAGCAATTCCCATGCGATAAACAACGTTATCTAAACGAGATTCCAGAAGACCAAGTAACACCTCACCTGTAATACCTTTGCTTCGAGAAGCTTTTTTAAACAGGTTACGGAATTGTTTTTCAAGAACACCGTATGTGTACTTAGCTTTTTGCTTTTCTTTTAATTGTAACCCATATTCGCTTGTTTTGCGTCTACGGTTGTTACCATGCTGTCCTGGAGGGAAATTTCTTCTTTCGAAATTTTTATCCGGACCGTAAATCGCTTCACCGAATTTACGAGCGATTTTTGTTTTTGGACCAATATATCTAGCCATTCTTCTAAATTTTTGACTTTAAATTTTTGATTTTAAATATTGAATATGGCAGCCGCTAGATTATAGAGAGGAGAAATAATCATATAACCAATTCTTATTCAAAATTTGCCATCAAAAATCTATGGTTAACAACTAGTCGAGTAATTATACTCTTCTTCTTTTTGGAGGACGACATCCGTTGTGTGGCAGTGGTGTAACATCAACAATTTCTGTTACTTCAATACCAGCAGCATGGATCGAACGAATCGCAGACTCGCGACCATTACCAGGCCCTTTCACATAAACTTTTACCTTTCTCAGTCCTAAATCGAATGCTACCTTTGAACAATCAGTAGCAGCCATTTGTGCAGCATAAGGTGTGTTCTTTTTAGAACCACGGAAACCCATTTTACCAGCACTAGACCAAGAAATCACCTGACCATTTTGATTGGCCAATGAGATGATAATGTTATTGAAAGACGAATGGATATTAGCCTGTCCAACAGCCTCCACCTTAACAACTCTCTTTTTTTGAGATCCTGACTTCTTTGCCATATCTTACTTAATTATTTAGTGGCTTTCTTTTTATTTGCAACAGTCTTCTTCTTACCCTTACGTGTACGCGCGTTGTTCTTAGTCGATTGTCCACGCAATGGTAAACCGATACGGTGACGAATACCACGGTAACATCCAATATCCATCAATCGCTTGATGTTTAATTGAACTTCTGAACGCAATTCACCTTCAATTTTATAATTGTCGGAAATATTTTCACGAACAGCTTTAATCTGTGCGTCAGTCCAGTCTGAAACTTTGATATTAGCGTCAACGCCAACATTCTGAAGAATCTCTTGTGCTCTGCTTCTACCTATTCCGAAGATATAAGTCAAAGCAATTTCTCCTCTTTTGTTTGAGGGTATATCAACTCCAGCAATCCTTGCCATAATCTTATAATTTATCCTTGACGTTGTTTAAACTTTGGATTCTTTTTATTAATCACGTACAAGCGCCCTTTGCGTTTCACGATTTTGCAATCGGCACTTCTTTTCTTTACAGATGCTCTAACCTTCATGATCGGTTACTTTATTATTTGTATCTATAGGAAATTCTTCCTTTTGTCAAATCATACGGAGACATCTCTACTTTTACTTTATCACCTGGTAAAATTTTAATGTAATGCATACGCATTTTACCAGAGATATGTGCAGTAATGATGTGACCGTTTTCCAATTCCACTCTAAACATGGCATTGGATAAGGCTTCAATGATTGTTCCGTCTTGTTCTATAGAGGCTTGTTTCGCCATAATTTCTATAACTTTTTATTTTTCAGACTGCAAATGTAATACTTCTTCTACAAATTTAAAACTAGAAAGTATATCAGCTTTACCTTTTCTTACTGCTACAGTGTGTTCATAATGAGCAGATACCTTCTTATCAATGGTTCGGATTGTCCATCCATCGTCCTCCTGAACAATTTGGCGCTTGCCTAAATTAATCATTGGTTCGATTGCGATAACCATTCCAGACTTTAATTTGGTACCGTTACCTTTGCGTCCATAATTGGCTACTTCAGGCGCTTCATGCAGGTTTTTACCAATTCCATGCCCAACCATTTCACGAACAACGCTATATCCGCGTTCTTCAGTATATGCTTGGATGGCATGACCTACATCTCCCAAACGATTATTCTCAATAGCCTGTTCGATGCCTTTGTATAACGACTCTTTGGTGGCATCCAATAGTGCCTTCACATCTGGTGCAACCTCTCCAATTGGAAAAGTATAAGCCGAATCACCATAAAACTCGTTTAACAACACGCCACAGTCAATTGAAACAACATCCCCTTCTTGTAAAGGTGTGTCATTTGGTATACCATGAACAACCTGTTCGTTAACAGATGTACAAAGAGTGTTAGGAAAACCCTGATAATTTAAAAAGGCAGGAGTACCTCCATTATCTCTAATGAAGGCCTCTGCTATTTTATCCAGTTCTAACGTAGAAACTCCAGGCTTTACAGCCTTAGCAACTTCACCAAGCGTTTTTGCAACCAATTGGTTGCTCATTCGCATCAACTCTATTTCTTCGTCAGTCTTTAAATAAATCATGTCAATGATCGTTCCTCAATTATAACACAGCGGCTCCACCGCCGCTTCTACCCATTATTCTTCCAGACTTAGTTAATCCATCGTAATGACGCATTAATAAGTGACTTTCGATTTGCTGTAATGTATCTAATACCACACCTACTAAAATAAGTAGGGAAGTACCGCCATAAAACTGAGCAAATCCCTGATCAACACCAGCCATCATTGCAAAAGCAGGCAATATTGCTACTAAAGCAAGGAATACAGAACCCGGTAAAGTGATCTTAGACATCACTGAATCTAAGAATTCTACCGTTTTACGACCTGGTTTTACACCTGGGATGAATCCACCATTACGCTTCATATCCTCAGCCATTTGCGTCGGATTAATTGTAATAGCGGTATAGAAATAGGTGAATGCAATAATCATTAAGGCAAAAATTACATTGTACCACACTCCGGTAAAGTTAGCAAAGATAGATGCAAAACCACTTGCAGTTTCACTATCAACAAAACCTGCAAATGTTACAGGAATGAACATGATAGCTTGTGCAAAGATGATTGGCATTACACCAGCAGCGTTAACTTTTAATGGAATGTATTGGCGAACACCTCCGTATTGCTTGTTACCTACAATACGCTTTGCATACTGTACAGGAATACGACGAGTACCCTGAACTAAAGCGATTGTTCCGGCAAATACGAAGAACAACACAACAAACTCAATTAGCAACATTACCAAACCACCGCTTCCACTAGCAGCTTCCATTCTTGATATAAACTCTGCAAACAACGATTGTGGTAAGCGAGCAATAATACCAATCATGATGATTAGCGAAATACCATTACCAATTCCTTTATCTGTAATACGCTCACCTAACCACATAACGAACATTGTTCCGGCAGTTAAGATGATTGTACTGGTAACGGTAAATGACCAACCTGTAGCTACAAAAGCCGCGTCTGGCAACTGATTAAATAAATTAGTTAAGTAACCTGGCGCCTGAACTACTAAAATCAAAACAGTCAAATAACGAGTTATCTGATTGATCTTTCGACGTCCACTTTCACCTTCCCTTTGAAGACGTTGAAAGTAAGGTACTGCTATACCCATTAATTGAATAACGATGGATGCAGAGATGTAAGGCATAATACCCAATGCAAAGATAGAAGCGTTAGAGAACGCACCTCCTGAGAACATATCGAGCAGGCCTAATACACCGTCCCTTGTTTGACTTTTTAGCGCACTAAGTTGCGTAGGATCAATACCAGGAAGTACTACAAACGATCCAAGTCGATAGATCAACAATAGTCCTAATGTTGTAGTAATTCTGGATTTAAGATCCTCAATTTTCCAGATGTTGCGGATGGTTTCGAATAGTTTCATTCAATTACAATTTTACTACGGTTCCTTCAGCAGCTTCAATAGCTTTAGTTGCAGACTCTGAGAATGCGTGAGCTTTAACTTCTAATTTAGCTTTTAACTCACCATTTCCTAAGATCTTCACCAAGTCATTCTTGCTAACTAAACCGGCTTGTCTTAAAACTTCAGGATCAATAACACTAATGTCTTTCTTTTCAGCCAAAACCTGTAATAATTCAATGTTTACAGCTTTATACTCAACACGATTAATGTTTTTGAATCCGAATTTAGGAACACGTCGCTGCAAAGGCATCTGACCGCCCTCAAAACCAAACTTACGTGAATAACCAGAACGTGACTTGGCACCTTTATGACCACGAGTAGATGTTCCACCGCGACCAGAACCTTGTCCACGACCGATACGCTTTGAGGTCTTTACCGAACCCTTTGCAGGTCTTAAGTTATTTAAATTCATATTAATTTCCTCTAATTCGTTCGACCAAATTATCTTTCTACTGACACCAGGTGCAGTACTTTTTGAACCATTCCTTCAATTTGAGGTGTGGCTTCATGTTCAACGGTTTGCTGAAGTTTCTTCAGCCCAAGGGCAGCCAAGGTATTTTTTTGCCTTGCAGTGGCCCCGATTTTACTCTTAACCTGAGTTACTTTTATCTTAGCCATGTTGTCCTTATTTATCCGTTAAAAACTTTATCCATTGTTACACCTCGCTGTTCAGCAATTGTTGCAGCATCACGTAATTCTGTTAATGCAAGGATGGTAGCTTTAACTAAGTTATGTGAGTTTGATGAACCCTTTGACTTAGCCAATACATCAGTCACACCAACACTTTCTAATACTGCACGCATCGCACCACCGGCTTTTACTCCGGTACCATGAGATGCAGGCTTCATAAATACACTTGCACCACCGTAACGAGCCAATTGCTCATGAGGAACAGTACCATTGATAATTGGTACTTTAACTAGATTCTTTTTGGCAGCTTCTACGCCTTTAGCAATTGCTGTTGTTACTTCACCAGCTTTACCAAGGCCCCAGCCTACAACGCCGTTCTCGTTTCCAACCACTACAATGGCAGAAAAACTAAAGGTTCTACCACCTTTGGTTACTTTAGTTACCCTGTTGATAGCAACCAAACGATCTTTTAACTCAAGATCGTTATTGTTTCTGATTCTTTTGTTATTTCCAGCCATCGTTTGTTAGAATTTAAGCCCTGCTTCACGAGCAGCGTCGGCTAATTGTTT
>NZ_CEXQWX010000204.1:0-9900 GCF_982718395.1 Carboxylicivirga sp. | reverse complement strand
CCAAAAGGGCGTAAAACAATACCTCAATGAACTAAGAGATATAGCTGCACAATATTATGCTCTTTTGCAAAATATGCTTAAAGCCAAAGTTCTATTGGAATCAGCTCAAAAAGGACTGGATGTCAACAAAGAAGATATTGCCAAACCTCAATTAGATAAGCAACCAGAAGAAAAGACACGGCAGACCAAGAAAGAGAAAGTTGCAAAAGCGCCCAAAGTTGCCACTCACCTGGTAACATGTGCTTTATACAAACAAGGGAATAATCTGGATGAGATTGCCAAAGAACGTGGTTTAGTTAAGACCACTATTGAATCACACATTGCGAAATGTATCAAAGAGGATATTCTTACACTAAATGACTTTGTTGACTTTGAAACTCGCGATACTATCAAAAAAGGAATTACTGATTGTGAGGGCACCAGCTTATCGGAAATACGTGAGCATTTAAAATATAAATTCTCTTACCCTGAAATAAAATATGTGCAGGCCTGGATGCAATCTGACGGCATATTATAATAAACGCCACCTCTGTCATTGGGAATCTATGAATGGAAAGTTTAACGACAAAGGCGGCATTTGTTGGTTAAGGGGGTTGCTAGAATATTAGTATTAATGTAATTATTATCAAAATGATTAGTTGATACAACAATACGATTTGTGGAAAATCGGGTGATTTAATAAGACTTACCAATCGGTTAGGATGCGACTTTTTCATAAAAAATAGGGTTAAAGTTCTATCTGAAAACCTTCAAATTTTATGCCAGCATTATATTTTGCTTTTTAGAATCATTCTAATTATGATTCTGCTAATTCTCCAGTCTTAATTTCTATTTTTGATTATCAAAATAATCAAAATGAAAAACCTCATAACACTAATTCTTCTGCTTACGAGTTTATCAGTAATTGCTCAAGAAAAGAGATTAATCTCTGCAATTGGCTTAAGCCACCAAAATGATAACTATAAATACACGATTAGTATCGGAGAACCCATCATTGGGGAAATATGCAATGATAACGTACTTTTAAATCAGGGCTTTATTCCAATTAACACATCTTCTGTACCTACCGATATAGAAGAAGATAACATTACATTGGAAATATATCCCAATCCTTGTTTCAATCAATTAAACATCAAAGGACTGGATTTATCTAAGGGTTATACGATAGAACTTATTGGAACAAATGGCGATATTGTATTAAACAATACACTTAAAAGTGATCAGATTAATACGTCATCATTATCTGCCGGTGCTTATCTATTAATAATCTCCAATAAAAAAGAAAGATTAAAAAAAACTATAATCAAACAATAACACACACTTAAAAACTATCATGAAAAATATTAGCCTCACTCTTCTTATTGCTCTCTGTTCTCTTTTGACGAACGCACAAGACATTCCTGAAAACATAAATTACCAATCGCTTATTCGCAATAACGATGGTAGCTATGTAAATAATCAGGATGTATCACTAAAAGCTACAATAATTAAAGATTCTCCTGATGGAAATGCGATTTATACTGAAACACATGCCACCCAAACAAATGATTATGGACTTGTTAATCTTAAAATTGGTTCAGGAGTAACAAACGATAACTTTTCTGAAATCAACTGGTCTTCCGGCCCATATTTCCTTAAGATTGAGGTTTCAGTAGGAAGTTCAGGTATTTATGATGAAGTTGGTATTGTACCTTTCAGTAGTGTTCCATATGCCTTATACGCCAAAGATGCGGACGTAAAGTTGACTTCAGGTGAAGGTATTGAAATAATTAACAAAACGATTAGTGCAAAGCATCAGGAAGCTTTATGGAATGCAAATACAATTCAAAATGAAAGGGTTTCTGAGGTCGAACCAATGATCGGTGATGTATTAGTATATGATGGCACCCAGTGGAAACCTGGTAAGAATAATCTTCCTCCCGGAAGTGGAATACTTAGTCTTGACCCCAATGCCCCAGATGGCTATCTTTTTTCAGGAAATACATTAATGAGCAAGAAGATTTCTGGAGAGTGGGATTACGCTGAATCAATGAATTATGGACGTAGATATGTTGCTACATGTGAGTGCGATGGTAAACTTTATGTCTTTGGGGGTGAAGACCAAAGTAGTTTTGGCATTAACTATGTTGAAGAATACGACCCGTCAACTAACTCATGGACAACCCTTAATAGCATGCCAAATAAAAGAGTACACGCTGCAGCAACTGAACTAAACGGTTTAATCTATCTAGCTGGTGGCTTTGAGCAATTCTCACATGATGCGTCTAAAACAATTGACGTTTTTAACCCAGAAACAGGAAACTGGAGCAATATACCTTCAATGAATTATGGTCGTTGGGGACTAGGTCTTTTTTCATTTAATAATAAACTATATGCAGTTGGAGGGCTTGCCCACATTTCAAGTAATGATATAATTTTATCCATTGAAGAGTTCGATTTTAATACCAATACTTGGACAGTGATACAATCCATTCCCGAAGTAATTCGTGGTACTAAATGTACTATTATCGGTAACACAATTTATTTAGTAGAAGGCTCTAAAACTGAAAATAATCTAAACACTTACTCTTATAATATTGAAACCCAGGAGTGGAATACCCATCCTAATTTTAGTGACTCCCGTGTTGACTTTGCTATTGGTACAATAGGCAATAATATTATTATAACAGGTGGGTTAGATAAAAACAACAATAAAATAGATATTACTGAACTCTTCTTAATTGAAAATAACCAATGGATTACCATAGATGCCAACCTTAAAGGAGCAGTATATGGCTCAAGGGGATCAAAAGTTGGTGACAATTTCATCATTACTGGCGGTGTTGATGTTAATAACATTAAAACCAATGCGGTACAAATGTTTACTCTTAAAGAAATTGAAGAGCTGATATATTTCCATACTAACCAATAACAAAACACTGGCTGTCTGAAATAATCATGGCAGCCACTTTTATTATAATATTAATATTCGTGCATCTATAATTGACAACAGGCATTCATTTAACTACTATAATTAGCCGCAATCTTCTTGTATTTTATGGTATTGGTACTTAATTATTCATCTTTCCTTCTTCCAGTCTTAAAAAATTCTTTCTTTTGTCTAAAACCGATATTCACTCAAGGGTGATAAAGTGACTTCAATATTTTGAATTATTTAATCTAGTTGTAATTAACAACATAGAAGCGTGGTAGATAAAACAATACTCATATTTGCAGATGCCAACCGAAGAGCCAGCCTAACCGCAGCAAGAATACTAAGTAAGCATCATTGCCGGCTACTTTTCTGTATTCATGAAGATTTTCCAGAAAAATTAACAAGTATTCTATTCAAAAAGTATAGTTCCTATCCTCTTTTAATGTATTCCTCGGAGGGATTGATTGACTTCTTAAATCAATTACATCAAACATATGGTTCGTTTGAAATTCTACCAATTGGAGAATGGCATATCCGACAAATTCTTAATGGGAGAAAGCACCTTTCCAAATCAATACACTTTTGTTTAAACAATCCTGAGGGATACCATCATCTTTCCAACAAGCTATCATTCACGAAATTATGCAAGAATTACAAACTCGATTTACCAGAAGAGTTGAATACATTCCCAAAAGATGATTCAATCAGTTTCGTTGTCAAACCTGACTCGTTTGAAAAATCGGATGGCGTATTAACTGTTCCGATGTTGGTTGATAGTCCGAAGCAATACAAAGCTTTTAAAGCTATGAATCTTGATTTATCCAGGCATTTTTTCCAGGAATACATCTCTGGTCCGAGTATTTATTATTGCGCTTATTATCTAGATGGGAAATGCATCAAACACTTTGGGCAGTTTAACAGAATTCAGCAACCTAACGGAAAGTCGATTATTAAGGCACATCCATATGAAATACCTAAAGCCACAAAAGATAAAATCGATTCCATTTTTAAGAGCTTCAATTGGAATGGCCCTATGATGTTTGAACTAAAGCACTGCAAGAAAACACAAAAGCTTTATGCTATTGAATGTAATCCACGCCTTTGGGGCCCATTACAAATATGTATTGATAACGGTGTGGATATGGTCAGCCCATGCTTTGGTTTACCGTCATTTGATCATGCAAATAACAAACCCATTGGTTATTTATGGTTGAGTGGGTTTATTCATGGCTATATTCTGAAACACCAATCGAATCAAGATTATCAGATTTTTAAAGCTCCCTATAAAACTAAACTCAAATACAAAGATTTGTATCTGCGCAAGGATTCGATAAAATACTTTGTATTCGACCTACTCTATCACTGCAAAGAACTTGTTAAACAAATCCTAAAATCTTAACTCTTGCAAATATATATCGGACGCTGAATAAAAGTTAGGTTAGGCACTTCCATTCCTAGTCGGTACCGAATACCGTATTCAAAGTATTTTAGTTTTGAGGACAAAGGACTGGTTGTGAGTTCATAATCAACATCCTGATATTGAGGTTGAGAGAAATTGGTAACCATACCACAATGTTCAATTACCCAGCCAGCATCTTCCAATAACTTTTTGGTAAAGGGCAGTATATCTTTAGGATCACACAATGGTTCTTTATGCCCAAGCCAAGAGTACCCATTTTGAAATACCATGTGCTTTGTTTTCGACCTGACCCTCTTCAAATACTCAACTGCATAAGCATACCAATCTTGTACTTTGGCAACATGGATCTTATCATAATCTTCACCGGCATGTTGCAGCACATTGAAGAACAACAAAATATCTGTTTCTGGCATTTCATCGATGGTATCCAAAGTAATGCCCTTGTTTAAGACACTAACTTGTTGATCCAATTCCAGTAATTCTTTAATCTGATCAATGGCTCTGCAATGATCCCCATAGGGTTCAAACATGGTAACTGAACTGTCTTTTTCAGTTGCTAAACGAAAAGAAAAGTAGCCAATATTCGCACCAATATCGACCACCTTAGCACCTTCAAAATTGAGCTTACTGGTAAAGTAATCGTATCGCTTATCATCTAAACGCACACTCTCGTATGGCAAATCTTTCAACTGCTGGTATTTATTAATCAAAGCCGGCGGAAACAATTGGTAAAAACCATGTTTGCCATCCGAATTAACCAACGATAAAAACTGCTCGATCGAATTACTCATCCTTCTTTTTTATTAATCATCAAATGCAAGGTGCATAGCATACAGCTAGCTTGTGCAAAGCTAACTAAATTTTTAGGAGGAGATGGAATAATAATCTGTAAGTAATGTAGATTTAAATGTTTCTTTTTGGACACCCTGCCAAACTAACCAACTTCTTATCTCAATCTGAAGCATAAAATTAAAATCGAACACATTATACCATGTGCAATTGCACAATATTCAACAAACTAACAAATGAGCAACTAGTTGTTTATGAAACAGAAAAAGGTTTTATTAGAGGAGTCATTATTATGAACAATAGAATATCGTCACTATACGCTTTTTAAGAGATTGAGCCAAGCGAAGACATTGCGAAGCCATAGCGAAGGAAGAACGAAGCCCAAAGGTGGCAGGGAAGTTAGTTTTGTACTTAACATTAAAGATTATAACAAATTGAATCATTCATAAACTAATCTATTGCAAAAGCGAGCTTCTTTAATAACAAGTAATGCTCGAAATTTAAAACCTCGAAAGTGCTTTCATTTGAGTAAAGGGTGTCCAACCTGGTTTTAAAAAGCTATTTCCCTGGATTTAGCATCAGCCTATGTTATTGACAATAGTTATATTTGCTTGTTTGTTATAAATCACACCGTCACAAATACCGATAATGATTATACAAGTCCAAAACAACACTATTTCTTCCGATATAAATGGCACCTATCAACTGCTAGTAAAAGCAGCGGGTTATTTTATCTTCAAAAACCAGTTTTATCAGCGGGAGCAAATTCAAGATTTTGTAATCAATAATTGGTCAGAGGCATTTTTGAAGAATCAGGTAAAAAACTTTAGCGGGTGTTTCCAGATTGTAATTGTTGACAAGCAAAAGCAGAAAGTAATTGTTGTTCAGGACAGATGGGGAACTTACCCATTATTTTACTCGAAAAGTAAATCCGGACTCACAATTTCGGATGATTATCGAAAACTGTTAAAATCGGATTCAGCCTATTCTCAAAAATCACTGGTTGAGTTTATTGGCCTCGGACACGTATTTGATGATAAAACACTTATTGACGGTATCAACGAGTTTAAACCTCATTGTGTAAGCTGTATTGACACCAATAAACCTGAATATTCCATTCAGGAAGATAATTACTGGCAATACAATTTATCTTTCGGCAAGGCTGATTTTCAAGAAACTTCCGAGGCATTTGCCCAACTTTGGAAAGAACGAACTAAGATTCTATTCGATGGCATTAAATCCATCGGGCAGCATTGTTACATCCCGCTATCAGCCGGGCTCGACAGTCGTTTGATTGCAGCTGCAGCCGAAACCAATTGTTTAAGCCAAACGAACCTGACTTTTGGTTGTGGTATTGATAACCTGGAAATAGAAACGGCATTGCAAGTGAGTCGAAGTTTAGCCAATTCGCTGGGTCATCATGTACTCAACGTTAATCATGCAGGCTATCGGCAGCTTATAAACGAAGCACCTCACTCCTATCGGGTTACCACTGCTTATTTTGGCGAAAAAGACTTGTGGTATCCTAACAGGTTTAGAAACGAGACGGCAGCGATTTTACCCGGTCATTCGGGCGATTTTATGGCTGGCAGCCATTTAAAGTCGAAAATGAAATTATGGAAAAGCAAAGAGGATGTGGCCCGCTACATTATTTTTTTCAAAAGCACACCTTTGTGTAAGCACCTCTATCATAACGATGCGGAATACCGGGATCAAATAATTGACTCATTAATGACCACTCTGGATGACAGCGATGGCTTAATTAGTGCGTTTATTCGCTGGGACTTGGAAGAGCGTCAGCGTCGTTACATCATCCGATCGGTAATCAGTGAGCAACACGAGCAATTGCCCCTGGTAGTACTGCCTTATTTTGATTACCGGTTAATGGATTTTTATACCAATCTGCCATTTTCATTTCTTCGAAATACCGAACTGTATCGTCATTCGGCAGCAAAGTATATTTTTAAAGATCAGGAAGCCATGCGACAGATTCCGGTTAACGGACGCCCCATCATACCCAAAACAAGTGGTTTGATTAATGAATATTACATGAAGTTGAGGGATTATCTGAACCTGAAGCGTAATATCCTGGTTTTTGATGAAACCATTCATTGGGATGAGTTTATCAATTCGAAAAATCTGCCACAAATTATGAATGACAGGCAATGGTTTAATCGTAATTTCTTTAAAACAAACTCACGATTTTATTATGCACTTTCGCAGTTTCATACCGATTTTAATGATTCGATAAAATCCATCTGATCAATGATAATTAAACAGATAAACAAATGAGGGTTGGCTTTATAGGCGATACGATCCTAAGTAATAAACTAACCGTAGATGATCAACTGCGGAAGTTGCTGCTGCAAAATGATTTTAATATTGCCAACCTGGAGGCACCTTTTGTAAAAGATAATTATCGGCCTGTCAGAGACATGGGCTTGCATCAGCTTAGTGATTCGTGCCAGATACTTCATGAACTAAAAATAAAGGGAGTTTCGTTGGCCAACAATCACCTGATGGATTTTGGCTCAGAGGGTTTGATCAACACCCTTGAGGTGCTCGATCAAAATCAGATTGGTTATTTTGGTGCTGGCAGAAATCTCTATGAAAGCACTCTGCCTTTAAGCATCCAATACAACAATCAGAGCTACCGGTTTTACGGTGCCATGCAGAATTACTTTCACAGAAAGCATTTTGCCGCCAAAAACAAGGCAGGCGTTGCACCATGGCCACTGAAAGATTTTGAAACAACACCGAATGACGGTTATAACTTTTTATTTCTACACTGGAATCAGGAATATGAAGTACTTCCTGAGCCTGCCTCAAAATATTATGCAGAGCAATTAAGTGATTCATACCATTTAATTATAGGATCGCATGTCCATTGTTATCAGGGAATTCAAGTTAACAAAGAAACGCCTGTTGTTTATAGTTTAGGGAATTTCTCATTGCCCCATCAGCAATATTGCAATACTTTTCTGAAACCCTATCCCGCGCACTGTTACACCGGACTGATATACATCTGGGACAGTGAATCAGAAGATCAGCTTATCTATTGTCAAATCAGTGAAAATGGCGAAGGTGTTTCCTTTCTAAAAAAAGAAATGATATCCGATTTTATTCGGTCCAACCGGGCAATTAATAAGCCTCTGCACCTTTCATATCGTGAATACCGAAGGCACTACAAACAAAACCGTAGCCATTCAAAACGCCCCGTCTTATCAACCAATAACCTGATCAATCAATTGATTTTCAAGAACTATATAAGGGCAGTTCTTCTTTTTCAGAAAGCTGAGATTCTTATTGCCGGAATATTAGATACATTTGGGCTGCGGAAAATCTTTAAAAAGATTTTATCCTTGTTCATAAAACGCTATCAATAGATGTTTGAAAAAGTAAGAGCAACAGCCAAGAACACATTATTATACAGCCTTTCAAATTTTATTGGAAAGTTCTCCGGGGTGATTTTACTACCCTTATACACCTCATCTTTATCAGCTGAATTATTTGGATTATTTGCATTATTTGAAGTAGTTTTTCAAGTAATACAGGCATCAACCGGCTTAGGGTTAAACAACGCTTTAATGCGATGGTATTGGGACTCGAAGCATAAAGATCATCAAAAGCAAATATTCTTCACAACTTTCTGCACCTACGGACTCATTAACCTTTTGGTAGCCATTATTTTATTTGCCATATTCCATGTGCTTGCTGAATACATCTTTCAAACTCCAATCAACTTTGAGTTAAAGGGTATTTTTATTCTTAGCACGTTTATCCGCCTCATGGTTGATATGCTCTTATTATTGATGCGCATTCAACACAAAGCTCTTAAACATACCAACTATCAGGTTCTTCAGGTAATATTGTTTGTATCCGGTATAGCAGTGTTTCTACCTATATTAAAACTTGAAGTTACAGGCATATTTCTGGCTTTCCTGATTTCTTATTCTTGCCTGCTCATTCTTTTAATACCATTTATTCGAAAAAACATCGAACTACACTATCGAAAAGATATCTTGAAAGAAATGATGAGTTTTGGTTTGCCACTAGCATTATCTAACATGGTTAACCTGGTCTTATCATTAAGTGACAAACTGATTATTAATTTCTTTGGCACATTAAAGCATGTTGGAAATTATACAATGGCTTTTAAAATTTCGAATATTGTTCAATTAGTGGTGGTTAACGCTTTTATGAATTCTTATACCCACGTGTATTTCAAAGGAATGGATGATGAAGATAACAAACGACTTTTTTCCAGAACTATTATATACCTTATCTTAACTTTATCATTAATCAGCTTAGGGCTTGTATTGTTTATTGAAGATGTGGTTCTAGTCCTCACTTTAAATAATGCCGATTACCTGGATTCGATTCAGCTCATTCCAGTTCTTACTCTCGGTCTTATATTTGGTGGAATTCGTGCCATGCTAACACTCCCTCTATCCAAGCATAAAAAAACAAAAATTATATCTCAAGTTCCTAACACCAGTAATACCCTCAATAAATCCACTTCTAACAACGATATACCTACTCCTGACCCTGATACTTCTGACGACGAACGATACAACTTCACATCATACATTACCGATTGGGCAGAAGAGTTCTCAGACGCTGAGGACGATTGGCCTATTGGCAAGCCTGAAGTTGGATGGAAAGAAGCTGAAAGAAGTACAGCTGGTTACAGCAAAACTCGAGCTGGAACCTATAAGCAATCAAGATATTACTATCGTCAAAAAGAGAAAGAAGCTGTACAAAATCAAGAACAAGT